>JAUCCH010000026.1:0-32384 GCA_034676385.1 Leucobacter sp. | reverse complement strand
TCGTTGCGCTTGCTGATCCTCGCCCCCCTCTACCGTTCAACCAAACAATGAGCCAAATGGCCAACGCTGGTACCAGAACTGCCCACCAGAGCACCCCAAACGTCACCTGTACCCAGTCAGGAACAAAGTCCCAAGTGTTCCACCCCCAGGGGCCAAAGAACAGTGTGCGGAACATCCAGATAATTGCAGGAATAACCAGGATTACGCCGAGTACGACAGCGGTTGCTATCGCCCCGGCCGAGGCTCGCCCCCGGAACAGATCCTCCAGGTGGATGCGTCCGGTCGAGTCTGGGAGGAGGAGCCAGGCGGCGAGATACAGCAGAATTCCTGGGCCACCAAGCACCGCGAGCACTACAAATACGCCGCGCACGATGAGGGGGTCAATGTTTGCTTTTGCGGCGATCCCGCCCGCAACACCGGTGAGCCAGCGGTCGCTACTGCGGCTGATGCCGAGGTCGCGCAACCAGGTAAAGAACCGGTCAGATGTGCGAGGTGACCGGGGCTGATCCGCACGGTCGTGCTGATCTGATGCGCCGGGTGTGCCCGGAGGGGGAGTCGTGTCGTTCATGCCTTTGAGTCTGCCGTGTCTGCTGTTGCGGTCGCTATGGGGGTTCACCCTGAGTAGACCCTGATTCTGTTCCCCGAGCCAGGGGAATGGAAGTGGGAAGTGGTTGGATGGAAGCATGACCCAGGTACCACTGACTCGAAGCACGGATGACCGCGTGCTCGCCGGTGTGTGTGCAGGCCTGGCGACGCACCTCGACTTGCCGGTGCGAGCGGTTCGCATTGCAATGCTGGTGTTTGCGTTGCTGGGTGGTGCGGGCGTCTTGTTCTATGCGTGGCTGTGGGCGCTTGTACCTGTTGCCGGTGAGCCCGGGGAGGTCCCCCCCCCCCCCCCCCCCCCCCCCCCCCCCCCCCCCCCCCCCCCCCCCCCCCCCCCCCCCCCCCCCCCCCCCCCCCCCCCCCCCCCCCCCCCCCCCCCCCCCCCCCCCCCCCCGAGGGCCGGGTTGCGCCGATGCGCAGGGTGCTTGTGAAACCGGCGGTTTTCGGGGCGCAACCTGATCTAGATCGAGGTTCTGTTGCGGCGAACGTCGCATCGCCAGATCCCGAACCATACGGGCCTCCTGGTGGAAGCGATTCTATTGGCCGGGCACCCCTTCCGCCCGCAGAATTTGTCAGTCGTGCGATGAAGTGGCCAATCGCGGAGTTCTTGCTGGGCGCCTGCTTGATCATTGCAGGGTTCGGCCTCGTTTTAACGCAACTCGGTGTGCAGATTCGCCTTGATGTGGTGGTGCCTGCGATGGCCATACTCGTCGGGGTGGGGCTGACCTGGTGGCAGATTGCCGATCGAAATCGCCCGGACCGTGCGCTATTACCCCGAGTCCTTGGAGCGCTCGCGCTCGTTGCTGTTGGTGTGCTGATGTTTTTTGTCACAGCTCAACAGCCGAGCGCGTTTACCGTCATTGGGGCAGCGATCGCCGTGCTGGCAGGTGTTGCGCTCGCGCTTGCGCCGTGGGCACTTCGATTGAACCGCGAACTCATCGCCGAGCGATCTGCCCGGGCGCGAGAGTCGGAACGCGCAGAGATCGCGGCGCACCTGCATGACTCGGTGCTGCAGACGCTTGCGGCGATCCAGCAGCGTTCGGATCCCGGCAGTGATGTAGCGAGGCTTGCCCGAGGCCAGGAGCGCGAGCTGCGTGAATGGCTGTTCCGCACCGCGGACGGTGGCGCGCCGGCTGATCGAGAAGCACTTGCGGAGGAACTCCGTGAGCACGCTGCTGCCCTCGAAGCTGAGCATGCCGTTCGCTTCGAAGTAGTTTCTGTCGGGATGCCGCGTGCTGTGCCCGAAGCAATCGTGGCTGCGGCTCGTGAAGCGATGCTGAACGCCGCGCGACACGCAGGCGGTGAGGTTACGGTCTATGTTGAGACCAGGCCAGACGAGGTCTTAATCGACGTCACCGACCGAGGAGCGGGCCTCGACCCAAACAACCTGCCCGAAGGGCGGATGGGAGTTCGAGAGTCAATCATCGGGCGCATGCAACGTGCTGATGGTGCAGCAAGAATTACTCCTGGCCCGGGTGGTACGGGCACCGCGGTACGGCTTTCTTTGCCGCTCAGTATTCAAGAGGAAGCCAGTGATGAACGAACAGATGCCAAGTGACACAGGGGCAGGCGGCACTACCCAAGCAATACGGGTGGTGATCGTTGACGACCATCAGATCTTTCGCACGGGCCTTCGTGCTGAGCTGGGCACCAAACTTGAAGTTGTAGGCGAAGCTGCCAGTGTTGACGAAGCCATCGAAGTAATTCTTGCGACACCGCCAGACGTCGTGTTGCTCGATGTGCACCTTCCCGGTGGTGCCGGTGGCGGTGGGGCCGAAGTGTTGCGCAGTATTGCAGCCGCAGCGCGATCACACCCAGCACTGAGCGCGGTGCGCTTTCTCGCGCTCAGCGTCTCCGATGCGGCAGATGATGTGGTCAGCGTGATTCGTGCGGGTGCCAGGGGATACCTCACGAAGGCCTCGTCGGGTGCGGAGGTGACCGCTGCAGTCGTGCGTGTGCAGAGCGGGGATGCGGTCTTTTCGCCAAGGCTCGCGGGTTTCGTGCTCGATGCCTTTGGCGCGGGGATTGGAGAAACCGCGGCGACAGATGACGAACTTGATCGCCTGTCTGCACGTGAACAAGAGGTCATGCGTATGATCGCTCGCGGGTACGCCTACAAAGAAGTTGCGGCTGAGCTCTACCTCTCTGTGAAAACAGTCGAGACTCACGTGTCGAACGTGTTACGCAAACTTCAGCTATCAAATCGTCACGAGCTCACCGCGTGGGCACTGAGCCGGCGGCTGCTCTAACGCCCTCTGCGATTGTGGCCTCCGCGCTGCCACTTACCGCTTGAGTGTTGTCGCTTGCTGATCCGCCACTGCGGTTGCCTAAGTGCGAACTGTAACTACGCCCACCCTGGCAGCCAGGCGTGCAACTGGTAGAACCACAGTTCAATTGGAACGCCGGCCCACACAGGCCAGAAGAGCACTGCAAGAACCAAGGTGATGCAGAGAAAGAACGCAACGGATAGTCTTCGCCCAAATACCGCTTCGGGTAGGGGTGAGAAACTGATCCTCGTCCCGGCAAATAACCATGTGTTGCGGTCGAGTGAAGCGAATGCAGCCAGAGCAAGCGCCAAGGCGAGCGCTGCAAACGGGGTCATTACGACGGCATAGAACTGGAAGACCGCGGATCGCGAGAACGTGAGTACCCACGGCAACCAGCCTGAGAGGTACCCCGTCAACACAAAAGCACTCACGAGCACAGCGCGGCTACGCAGGGGCGCGAGAGTTCCTGCCCGGCGCACACGTACGAGCGCATGCGCCACAACCAAGCAAAGGAGCAATAGCGAGAGCACCCCGCCCCAGGTCACCAGCAGGTTCGGCAGAGGAGTGATTGCAGAGACGTAGCCGTCAGCGCGTTGATCAAACATCGCGGTTGGTCTGAGCGCTAACGGCCAGCCAAACGGATTTGATTGGTACGGGTGCGGAGCGGAAAGCGTCGAATGCCAGGCGAACGAATCCAGGTGCCACCGCCAGAGCGACTCCCACCAGGGTTCACCTGTGTGACGGACCTGCCCAGCAGGATGAACGATCCAGCCGACCCAGCTCGCAAGGTAGACGAGAAATGCCGAGGGGAGAGCTATCGCAGCTGTAACCAGAGCCTGGGCAACAGTGCCCCACAGGGGGTGCCGCCTTGGCGTGTGGCGATCCCGGAACCGCTCAAGCCGCTCTCTCCCCGCACGACGCAGCAGATCACCAACGGTCACCAGAACGAGAAACGCTGCGAACGGGTACAGCCCAGACCACTTGATCGCTGCCGCAGCACCGAACGCGATGCCCGCCGCAACAAGCCAAGGCCTTCGCCACAGCACGGCCGATGACTGCGCTCGGCCGGTTGCAAGCCAGTCCCGCACAGTAAACAGTGCTCCGAGGGACACGAACAGTGTGAGGAACCCGTCGAGCAGCGACACCCGAGAAAGCACAATGTGCACCCCGTCAAGCGCAAGTAACAAGCCCGCGAGGCAGGCCACCCACATGCTGCGGCTGAGCAGCAGACCAATTCGCATGGTCACGCCAACTGTTGCCACACCCGCGATCGCTACGGAAAAACGCCAACCCAGGCCAGAGTCTGGGCCAAACAACATGATTCCGAGACCGATCAGCCACTTACCAAGAGGTGGGTGGGCGACAGCGCTGGCCTGATCAAGAAATGAACGGGCGCGCTCGCCGCCAAATGCCGGATCGTTGTCTGGCCACGCGGTTGGGTACCCGTGTGCCAGCTGGCTCACTGCGTCGCGCACGTAGTAGAGTTCGTCGAACACCAGCGAATCGGGGCGGCCGAGAGCCCAGAGGCGCAATAGAGCAGCGAGGGCGAGGATCGCAAGGGGACCGAGGCGCTCAAAGCCAAGCAGTGCTTTGCGCGCCGTACTGGCGTAGTGGCGCCACCGCGATTCACGAGAGAACACGTTGTGTTCTCTCCGCGTGTGAAGCGCGTAATCCCGCCAGCGGGATCAGTTGTTGGGTGGAAGGCACCCCTTAAGCCTATGGTTTTCGGGGGTTCGGTGATCCTCGTCATACAAACTGGCGACTACGATAGAACTTGTGCTGACTCGACTCTCGAACTACTTTCTGAAGACTCTGCGCGAAGACCCGGCTGACGCCGAGGTCGCGAGCCATAAGCTGCTCGTTCGCGCCGGATACATCAGGCGCCAGGCGCCGGGCGTGTTCGCCTGGATGCCGCTTGGCCTGCGGGTGAAGGCCAAGATTGAGCAGATCGTGCGTGAAGAGATGCATGCGGCAGGTGCGCACGAAGTGCACTTCCCCGGGTTGCTGCCGCGCGAACCCTACGAGGTAACCGGACGCTGGGAAGAATACGGCGACGACCTCTTCCGTTTGCAGGATAGGCACGGCGCCGACTACCTGCTCGCACCCACGCACGAAGAAGTTTTCACGCTGATGGTGAAAGACATTGTGTCTTCGTACAAGGACTTGCCCCTCAGCCTGTATCAAATTCAGGATAAGTACCGCGACGAGGCTCGGCCCCGCGCTGGCCTGCTGCGCGGCCGTGAGTTCACCATGAAAGATGCGTACTCGTTCGATGTAAGCGACGAGGGCCTCGAGACGAGCTACCAAGCTCAGCGCGACGCGTACGAGCGTATTTTCAAGAGGCTGGGCCTCGAGTATGTCATTGTGAAGGCTGACGCCGGTGCGATGGGCGGCTCGAAGAGCGAAGAGTTCTTACTGCCGATCCCGATCGGTGAAGACACCTTCGTGCGTTCTGCCGGTGGGTATGTGGCCAATGTCGAGGCCTATGCTACGCCGGTGCCTGATGCGCTTCCCATCGATGGGCTGCCAGAAGCGGCGGTGTTCGATTCGCCTGATACGCCCACGATCGAGACCTTGGTGGCGCACACGAACGCGGTACTGCCGCGCGAGGATGGCCGGGAATGGAACGCTGCCGACACTCTCAAGAATGTCGTGCTTGCTGTGACCCCGATCGCCGGTGAGCACGAGGGCCAACGTGAGCTGGTTATCGTCGGGTTGCCTGGCGATCGCGAAGCAGACATGAAGCGTGCTGAGGTTGCCTTTGCCGGCTGCGAGGTTGAGCCCGCGACCCCTGAAGACTTTGTGAAGCACCCTGGCCTCGTCAAGGGCTACATCGGACCGGGCATGAAGGGCGCCGAGGTACTCGGTGAGAACGGCAGCACCGGAATCCGCTACCTGCTTGATCCTCGCGTCGTCCCGGGAACCGCATGGGTGACCGGCGCAAATGAGGACGAGAAACACATCGCTTACCTCGTCGCGGGCCGCGACTTCGAAGGCGACGGCATTGCGGATATCGCAAACGTGCGCGATGGGGACCCTGCTCCTGACGGATCGGGTCCGGTCGAGTTGGCTCGCGGCATGGAGATCGGCCACGTGTTCCAGCTGGGGCGTAAGTATGCGGAGGCTCTCGAGCTGAAGGTGCTCGACGAAAATGGCAAGCTGGTTACCGTAACCATGGGGTCGTACGGTATCGGTGTCACTCGAATTCTTGCTGTGCTCGCCGATCTGAACCATGACGAGCGCGGTCTCGTGTGGCCTACTGCAGTGGCGCCGTTCGACGTGCACCTGGTTGCTGCGGGAAGAGACGCCTCGGTCTACGAGATCGCGACGTCACTCGCTGAACAACTTGATGCCGCTGGCGTTGAGGTGATGTACGACGATCGTCCGAAGGTTTCACCTGGCGTGAAGTTCGGTGACGCCGAATTGCTCGGTGTGCCGCGCGTGGTAGTGGTCGGTCGCGATGCAGCTGAGGGGTTTGTCGAGTTCTGGGACCGTGCTTCGGGGACAAAGGACCGAATCGCGATCTCAGACGTGCCAGCGCTATTCGGAGTGTAATACTTACCGCACCTCAGCAGATCCGTGGCGCGATGTGGCATACACGTGTCGCTATGATCGGCTGAAACGAAAGGAACGAGACCATGTCTGACACACAGCAGCATGTCGCGAAACCCACACCCGCCTTTATTGGGGCCTCTTGGGTAGCGTTGGTTCTCGGAATGAGCACCTATCTGATCGGTTTGTTCAACGCGGATATGGAGCTCAACGAGAAGGGCTACTACTTTGTGATCCTGATGTTTGGGCTTTTTGCAGCGGTCTCATTGCAGAAGACGGTGCGTGACCGTGCCGAGGGTATTCCGGTGACGAACATCTACTACGGCCTCGCTTGGTTCTCAGTTGTGCTCTCACTCTCCATGCTTGCGATTGGGCTCTGGAACGCAGAATCCCTGGCACTCAGTGAGAAGGGCTTCTACGGGATCGGATTCGCGATGAGCCTATTTGCCTCTGTCGCAGTGCAGAAAAACGTTCGAGACCTTGCTCGCTTCCGAAGCAATGAGCCGCCTGTTGAGGAGCCCGTGTACCCGCAGCCGAACCCATACGAACAGGGCGGCTACAACGGCTAGGTAGTTTTTCCTCGGAGAAGCTTTCTTCGAGGATGGAGCCCCTGCGAATGACATTAATTTGTCGCTCACAGGGGCTTCTTTCTTTGGTTTTCCACAGGTTCCCTGTATCCAGGTTTTGGCGTACCCGTCGTCGATTACGTTGAGAAACATCGCAACAGATGGTGGATGAAATTCCACCAAGAATGCGCTCCCGCGCGGCCTGATGCTGCGCACGATCAACGAGAGACGGGAATTCAAAACATGTCGAACATCAAAGTGTCATACACGGAAATTGAGCAGTCGGCTGCGCATTTAGGGCAGGGACGAGAAGAGATCACCTCAAAGCTGCAGTCAATGCAGCAGCAGATTCAGAATCTGGTGTCGTCAGGATTTGTCACGGACCATGCATCAGTGAGATTCAATGAGTCGTACAGCGCGTATACTGCGAGCGCAAACACGGTAGTGGCCAAGCTGACCGAGATTCAAAACTTCCTCAAGCAGACGGCAAACGTAATGCGTGACATGGACGCACAGATCGCCTCGCGCATCAGCTAGCCGAACGGGATGAGGGTGGGGCAAACTACGATGCCTGATGAATTGGCTCTCGACGAGAAGTATTTGAGCGAAGCGATCCTTTCTCTGCAAGCGGCAGCAAACTCTCTCGAAGAAGCGGAGTGTGGAATTAAATTTTCGTTCCAGAGCGTAACCGGAATCTCAGAGAACACTCGCCGTTTCTTTGCGGAACTTGACCAGAACTTGAGTCATCTTGTCTCTCAAGCAGTTCATGGTGCCCATACGGTGACACTTGTTTCCGACGAAGCAACGAACTCCGACCGACAGCTTGCGCACGTGGGCGCGGTTGGGTTCGTCGTAGCAACGGAACGGCGGTGACTTCTTGTATGTTCCAACATCGCACAGACAAGTAATGATCGAACCCTCTCCGGTAGCGGGGGATCCGGTCGAGGCTCATGCGGCAGCGTTGCATCTGGGCAGAGTTCTGAGTAGTGCTCAGCGGTTTTCGGCCTTCGTGAGCGAAGCCCGATTGAACCTTCGGCGCAACTCGAGTCAGTCGATCACCCGGCTTGACTCAGGGCTTTCCGTGCATGTGCTCGATGCTGCGCGTCGAGTGCTCGTCAGTGTAGAAAGTGGTCGAGCCGCATTTCACACGTACGGTGGGCAGACTGAGCAGATTCACGAACAGGCTCGACGCATCGGACACGACGTGGAAGTGCAGCTCGATGCAATTCGAGTGTCTGCGACTCGCATTGAGGCGATTGAGGCAGTGGTTGGTCGAAGGCTCTCTTCGGAGTGGCAAACGGGGGTGCCTTTACTCCTGGCAGAGTCACTGATCGACAGCGCACGGGTATCGGCGTGGGGTGCACACTTGTTTCACAGTTCTAGCGATGCGCTCGCAAATGAGTGGCGCGAAGCGGCAAATCGATGGTGGAACGCGCTTGAACAGATTGAGCGATGGCAATTGAAGTGGCGGGGACTGTATCAAGACCGTATAGAAGCGGAGCGCCAGCTGGTGGCGGTGCTGCGCAAGACCACTCTTAGAGAGGGGTTCGTGCTTGGGGCGGGTATCGGCACAACCTCGGTGGCTGGGGTTGGCCCAGGCGCTAGCCCGGCTACCTCGGCAACGTTTCTTGGGAGCAGGCCTGTGTCCGGGGAGCATCCTGCGAAGAGGCGTACCCACCCGTTACTTGCTCAGTTATACAGGGGCTCTATGAGCAGCATGGCGCTCACCGGGAAGCAAGCGCCAGTGGCCGAGGTGGAGAGCTGGTGGGCGCAGCTCAGTGATCGAGATAAGCACACGCTGACCACCGAGGTTCCTCTCGTAATTGGCAACCTTAATGGTGTGCCGCTAGACGTCAGAGTCAAGACCAATTCAATCAGTGCGAAGTACTTTGCGGAGGCTGATGGAATCGGTTCGGAGGAAGCAAATTACTGGGGCCAGGTGGCAGCCGGGTCTGTGAAGCTTGTGGTGAGTGACCCGGAGAAGAGCAGAATTGTTGAGATGCTCGGTGAAATTAGCCCGGCGACTGAGCGCGTGATTACCTACTTGCCAGGCACTACCTCCCAAATGAAGCACTTCTATTCGGGTGAAGTGCAGCAGGTGTCTGCATACCTGGTCGAGCACTCTCGAGAAACCACTGTTGCATTCGTCTACAAGGACGGTTCGTGGGTGAGCTGGCTGGGGGCGGGCTCGAACACAAACTATGTCCGTTTAGGAGATCTCGGTATGCAGGTGGCTGATTTTCAGGAGCAAGTAGTGGCCAGGGAGCCCACCCTTCGAAATTTGCCAATGGCGGCGGTCGCTCATAGCGCTGGAATGAGCGTCGCTTCGGGGGCCGAGATCGCCGGGGCGCAGTTCGACAGTGTGCTCTCGTTGGGCGGAGCATTTAACCTCAGTGGGTGGAAGCCGAACCCTGAAACGAGCTATCACCACTTCCAGTATGAAAATGATGCGATCAACCTGATCGATGGGGGAAGGTTGCACACTCCTAATGAGCTCACCGGAGTGTTTGGCTCGCACAAATATCCTTCCGATGGGTTTGGGCGAATTGAAAGTCATGGACGTATCGCGGAAGGCGTTCAAACGAACGGGAAGGCCTTGAAAGACATGTTGGACACGTTAGAAGGTGAACTATGAAAGGGGTTGCGATCCCAGGCCTCGTGCTGGGCGCCATATTCTTCGTGGGATGTGTGCCCTCGAGTGAGCAGATACCTGCACCCGGTCCGCAGATTACCCTGCAAGAGGCTCGGCAGTTTCAGAATCAAGAACTGCTGGACCTCGGCGAATATGTGCCCCGGGAGCATGTGCGTGGGGAAATAAGCGGGCCGATTGAACGTATGTCTGCGATGAAGTGTGATTGGGCAAAAGGGCCTGCTTTCTCCAGTAAGAACTCAGGGGTTTTTCTGCCAGGTGGGTACGACATTGAAATTCAATCGGAAACCGATACCGGGGCGATACTGGACCGGATTCTTGAGGACTATGAGAGCAGGGGATGGACTGTTGTTGAGGAAGGTTCAGGTGATGATCGTGAACTTGAACTCACCTCATCTGACGGTTACACGTTCTACGTGAGGTTCTACAACTCGGATGTCACTGATCAAGAGTTTGTCATCAGTAGCTTTAGCCCCTGCATTAAGGCTCCGGATGATTTCGACATCTTTGAGAAATACTGAGTGAGCTTCACTGTAGTTAATTGAAGTGTGTGCTCGGACCAGTGAGGTATTCTGGGTAGTTGATCCGCGGGCGCGGATCTGACATCTGAATAAAGGAGGCCCACCGTGAAGATCGACCTCGCCATGCTGCGCGGACTCGAGCGCGAGCGCGATATCCCATTTGAGGAACTTGCGAGCATCATTGAGCAGGCCATCCATACCGCGTACATCAAGCACGAAGTGAACATCGGTAACCCTGAGCCTTCTGATAGCCAGGTCCGAGTCACCCTTGATCGTAAGAACGGCGCCATTAGCGTGCTCGTCCCTGAGCTGAATGACGCTGGCGAAGTGATCGGTGAGGCGCTCGCTGACACCGAGGAGTTCGGGCGTATCGGTGCGAACGCTGCCAAACAGGTTATCAACCAGCGACTGCGGGACCTCGGGGACGACCAGGTACTCGGACAGTTCAAGGACAAAGAAGGCCACATCGTTTCGGGCATTGTGCAGCAGGCTCAGAACCCTCGCATGGTGCATGTCGATCTTGGCGACCTTGAGGCGATCATGCCACCAGAGGAGCAGGTCCCCGGCGAAGAATACAAGCACGGCACGCGTTTGCGTGTCTACGTGACAAGCGTTTCCAAGGGCATGAAGGGCCCCCAGATCGTGGTTTCTCGTACCCACCCGGGGCTGGTGCGTCGCTTGTTCGAGCTTGAGGTGCCAGAACTTTCTGATGGCATCGTTGAGATCGTCTCGCTCGCTCGTGAAGCAGGCCACCGCACCAAGGTGGCCGTCCGTGCGACGAAGCCAGGCATCAATGCTAAGGGCACTTGCATCGGCGAGATGGGCCGACGAGTTCGTGCTGTTATGAGTGAGCTTGGCGAAGAGAAGATCGACATCGTCGACTACTCACCCGACCTGCCAACATTCGTTGCAAATGCGCTGTCGCCCTCGAAGGTCACCGATGTCTTTATGCTGAACGAGCAGCTCAAGCAAGTCCGTGCACTTGTGCCTGACTTCCAGCTTTCACTTGCCATCGGCAAGGAAGGCCAGAACGCCCGCCTAGCTGCGAAGTTGACGGGCGCAAAGATTGATATCCAGCCGGATTCAATCATGAATGATTGAATCGGATACCTGAACAGCAGGGGGTGGCCTCGACTTCAACGTCGTGGCCACCCCCTTGCTTTTCGCATTGCGACCATCGTGCGAACCCTCAAGTCTTGCTCAACGCAGTTGCGCGGCCGCCCGCAACTCGATTGATTTGTCGTGGAGCAATATACGATGAAGTATCGAATCGAGGTTGAGGCGCCGCATGGTCTGTGCAGGTGAAGCGAGTAGCCCGACGCATCGAACGAAATCTACGTCTGGTACCTTGATCTCACCACTGCGTTGCGGATCGGGGCTGGTGTACTCCCGTTTTGCAGCAGGCTTGCGGAGATTCCGATGAAAATTCTGATTATCGAAGATGATGACCGGGTGTCAGAAGCGTTGAGCGTGTTCTTGCGTAAGCGCGGCTATGGCACGCTCATCGCGGGTAGCGGGGCCGAGGCTATGACAGCCCTTGGCTCTGACACCGAGGTTGTGCTGCTTGATCTTGGGCTTCCAGATATCGATGGGATCGATCTTTGCCGCAGGATCAGGGCCCAAACCGGTGTGCCAATCATCATCGCGACTGCCCGCAGCCACGTGCAGGATCGGATTAAGGGCTTGCGTGCTGGGGCTGATGACTTCGTTGTGAAACCCTACGATGTGCGAGAACTGGTTGCGCGTATCGAGGCCGTGACTCGCAGATCTCGGGCGATGCCCATTGAGCAGGTGCAACTCATCGAAGCCCAGGGCGTCGGTATCAACATGACAACTCGGCAGGTGACTGTTGACGGTGGTGCCATCGAGCTCACGCGTAAAGAATTCGATATTGTTGCGGTGCTTGCCCGCTATCCCGGTGTGGTCGTGCCGCGTGAGCGCATTATTCGTGAGGTATGGAACACGGAGTGGCACGCCTTTAGCCGGTCGCTTGAGGTGCATGTCGGTTCGATTCGGCGTAAGACTGGTCGCGGTGAATTGATTGAGACCGTGCGCGGTGTTGGTTACCGAATGGTTGTTTCCTAGCACATGCGTACGCGTTTGGTCGTTGTGTTCTTGGTTCCGCTTGTCGGCGTGCTCCTTGCGCTTGGTGGTGCCTACGCGTGGAGTGCCGCGCGAAGCGTGCAACAAGAGTTTTATGCGGAGCGCCTAGGCGATCTCAGCTACTTCGTGACGAGCGCCAGGCAAGCGCTCAGATCTGGGAACGCTACGGTGATCGAAGGTGAGGTGAAACGTTACCACCAGCTGTATGGAGCAAAACTCGCGATCGTAGATCGGTCTGGAATGCCGTGGGTGTCGCAGGGGCTGCCTTCGAACGTACTCAATGAGAAGGCGAGCGATCAAGTGCTGCTTGCGCTTTCGGGACGCCGTGGGGAGACCCCTCAAGCGGTGCTTCCCTGGCTCTTTACTGAAGCGGTGATGGTCGAGCCCGTGTTTGATGATGGTGATGTCATCGGAGCGGTGATGCTTTCGACGAGCATGGACGCCCCTCGTGCGACGATCACGAAGCAGTGGGTGGTGCTCATCGGAGGGTCAGTACTTGCCCTTGGCTTAGGAATCTTGGTGGTGAGTCGCCTCGCGAACTGGGTCTTGCAGCCCGTGCGGCGGGTTGATGAAGCGATGGAGGCGATTGAGCAGGGTCATATGGAGGCGAGGATCGCCGACGATACGGGCCCGCCTGAGCTTCGGCGCATGATCACGCTTTTCAATCGAATGGCGGAGGAGATTGAGCGGGTGGTTTCTCGTCAGCAAGAGTTCGCCCTCACTGCATCGCATGAGCTTCGGAACCCGCTGAATGCGTTGCTGCTCCGGGTTGAGTCGCTCGCAATGGGTTTGGGGGACGAGTGGGAGGGTGACATCGAGGCCACTCGCGATGAGGGCAGGCGCATGACTCAGATTCTCGACACGCTCCTGAACCTCGCTCGCAGCGGCGGGGGCGACTCCGTACTCGCCTCGATCGACCTTACAGAACTCGTTGTTCGTCGGGTTGAAGCTTGGCAGCAGGTTGCGGATCAGAAACGGGTGAACCTCGAGATGCGAGGTAGCGAGCAGGTGCACACCGTCGCTGACGTCATTGTGATCGAGAGCGCATTTGATGCGGTCGTTGATAACGCGCTGAAGTATGCCCCCGCAGGGAGCAAGATCGAGGTGTCTACCACAGATTTTCCTGATCACTGCGAGATTGTGGTGCGTGACCACGGGCCCGGTATTGACCGTGCAGACCTGGAAAAGATGACCGAGAGGTTTTGGCGTGGCGAGGGCAGCGAGAACAAATCTGGTTCTGGGCTTGGCCTTGCGATTGCTACAGACCTGCTGGCTTCGGTTGGGGGTCAGCTTCGAGTTGATGCGCCACCGAGCGGCGGCCTGATGGTGACCTTCAACCTTGCGAAGGCGGCGAAATGATGTTGCCGTGCAGGTTGCGTGCGCTCCGAGGTGTCGGGCGCACGGTCGTGGCCTCGATCCTCGGAACCGCAATGCTATTGAGCCTCACTGCGTGTGATCTTTCTCAAAATGAAGCAGACTCACGCCAGTATGTGATCGCCGGCGGGGGCACTACGGGCGTCTATTACAACTACGGAAAGTACCTCGCTGAGATCCTTTCACGAGATCTTGACGAGAATTTCACCGTCGCAGAAACAGCTGGTTCCGTCGATAATCTGTTGCGTATTGGGGAAGGCCAGGCGCTGATCGGGTTCGCGCAGAGCGACGCCGCCGCGAATGCGCTTGCCGGTGAGGGAGTCTTTGGCGAGCCGGTCCCGATTCGTGCAGTGGCGAAGTTATACGACGAGTATGTTCACGTTGTGGTGCGAGAAGATTCGGATATCGAGGATCTCGCCGACCTCACCAATCGCCCGGTCTCGCTAGGCGCCAAGAACTCCGGTGTGAATCTCGTCGCGATGCGGGTGCTTGAGGCTTCCGGAGTCGACGCTACGAGCGTGACCGACCTTGAGCTTGGTCCGGATGCTTCGATTGAAGCGCTTCGTGCCGGTCAGATCGACGCCTTCTTCTGGGTTGGTGGCGTACCAACCCCAGGGCTAGAGCAGTTGTCTTCCGGAACCCCAGTGCGGCTGCTTTCGATTGGGGCCGAGGTGGTTGAGCAGTTAAACACCGAATACCGTGGCGCGTACCGAATTTCTGAGTTCCCGCTCGGCTCATACGGTTGGGATGTGCCGACGATGACGATGACGGTGCCCAACTATCTCGTGGTTGCAAAGGGCGCTTCGCCCGAGCTGGTCCACGACATCGTCAAAGAACTCTTTGAATCCCGATCGGAGCTCGCGCGGAAAGTTCCCGCCGCGGCTCTCCTCGACCGGCGGCAAGCAATCTTCACAGACCCAATTGAGTTGCACCGCGGCGCAGCAGACTATTACATCAGCACAAAGCGCTGATCCTCGCCCAATTCCCCTGTTCTCTGAGTCTCAAGAAACCCTCAAATGGGGTGTGATTGCTCAGAGTACTGCCTAGCGTAGTGCTGAGAAGTTCCGATTATTCAATGAAGAATGCAATTGGTGTTGCGTTGATTGTGACGCAGCTCACGGCCAGTTCTTCATACGAAATCCGAAGTATGAGGAGGCCAATATGAGCGCATCGCCCGCTGACCACGCCGCAGAGCATCCGGGAGAAACTACCGCGATTCGTGTGCACGGAAGCCGCCACGAACCGCTTGTCGTCATCTCTGGAGTGAACAAGCACTACGGCGACCTGCATGTGCTGAACGACATTAACACGACTGTGGGTCGTGGCGAGGTTGTGGTCGTGCTGGGTCCGTCTGGTTCTGGAAAATCAACGCTATGCAGGGCGATCAACCGGCTTGAGACGATCGACTCGGGCAGCATCATGATTGATGGTGTCGAGCTTCCCGAAGAGGGTAAAGACCTGGCACATCTGCGTGCCGACGTGGGGATGGTGTTCCAATCTTTCAACCTCTTCGCGCATAAGACGATCCTTGAGAACGTGACTCTCGGTCCGATGAAGGTGCGCGGTCTGAGTAAGAAGGATGCTGAAGAGCGGGCCATGGGGTTGCTTGAGCGGGTTGGCATTGCGAACCAAGCCAAGAAGCTTCCCGCGCAACTATCGGGTGGTCAGCAGCAGCGTGCAGCGATCGCACGTTCGTTGGCGATGCAACCGAAACTCATTCTTCTTGACGAACCGACTTCGGCGCTTGACCCGGAAATGATCAATGAGGTGCTCGACACCATGATCGGCCTTGCCAACGACGGTATGACCATGGTCACGGTGACCCACGAGATGGGTTTCGCCCGTCGCGCTGCAGACCGCATCCTCTTCATGGCAGACGGCCAGATCGTTGAAGAGGCGACGCCTGAACAGTTCTTTACCGACCCCCAGACTTCGAGAGCAAAGGATTTCCTTTCGAAAATTCTGGGCCATTAACACTTCGAGTCGAGAATTCGGCTCGTACCAATCCGCTTTGCGGAACACAGCGGAGTCGACGCGATTGACTTCACAAAGAAGGAAGCAGGAAATGATGCGATTCACCAAATACGCAGCAGTCATTGCGGCAGCTAGCGCTCTCGTGCTGGCAGGTTGCTCGAGTGGCGGTGCTGCTGCTCCTGAAGAGCCCACGGTCAACGAAGAGGTTACCTTCGAGGCTGGAACCACAATGGCAAAGCTGCACGATGCGGGCAAGATCACTGTCGGTACGAAGTTTGACCAGCCGTTGTTCGGCCTGATGGGTCTTGACGGTACCCCAGAAGGGTTCGACGTTGAGATCGCAAAGATTATCGCGGGTGAACTCGGGATAGATGCGAAGAACATCGAGTGGGTTGAGGCAGTCTCCGCGAACCGCGAGCCGTTTATTGAGAACGGTCAGGTCGACATTGTCGTGGCGACCTACACCATTAACGATAAGCGTAAGGAAGTTGTTTCCTTCGCCGGTCCGTACTACATCGCAGGTCAGGATCTGCTCGTACTCGCAGGCAACCCCGACGGTATTAAGGGCATCGACGATGTCAAGGGCAAGAAGGTTTGCTCGGTGACAGGGTCAACCTCAGCTCAGAACCTCAAGGACGCTGGTGTTGAGGTCATCGAGACCGATACATATTCGAACTGCCTGACGCCACTGCGCCAGGGTGAGGTCGTAGCAGTCTCGACTGACAACGTAATTCTGGCGGGTCTCGCCGATCAGAACCAGGGTGAGTTTGAAGTCATTGACAACCCCTTCACCGAAGAGCCATACGGTATCGGCCTGAAGAAGGACGATACCGACTTCCGCAACTTCATCAACGACACGCTTGAGAAGTCGTTCGAAGACGGTGCATGGGCAAAGGCCTGGGAGACCACTGCAGGCAAGGTGCTGTCGACCCCGACGCCACCGACCCTCGACCGCTACTAAGCGATCGCCCGGGGTGTGATTCAAGAGGATCGGGTGGCGGCCTCGTCGCCCGATCCTCGCCCCGACCCAACTGATACTTCTCAACCAACGAAGGGAGCGAACACGATATGGACGTGCTCATCGAGAATATCGACCTGATCCTCGCAGGGTTCCTCATGACGCTTCGCCTGCTGTTCTTCGGCGGCATTGGAGCGATGGTACTTGGCCTGTTGGTTGCGACTATGCGTATTTCTCCGGTCGCATCGCTTCGAGGCTTTGCGGCTGCCTACACGGAGCTTTTCCGAAACATTCCGCTCACGCTCATCTTCTTCTTCATGGTGTTTGTACTTCCGTTGATCAACCCCAAGCTTCCTCCGTACGAGGTACTTGCAGCTGTTGCTCTGGCGGTCTATACCTCGCCGTTCGTGGCGGAGGCATTGCGAAGCGGCATCAATGGTGTGCCGGTAGGGCAGGCTGAAGCCGCGCGTTCGATCGGGCTTGGCTTTGGGCAGACTCTCTCGCTCGTGGTGCTACCGCAGGCGCTGCGCATGGTGGTGCCGCCACTCATTAACGTCTTCATCGCACTCACAAAGAACACTTCGGTTGCTGGTGGCTTCTTTGTAATGGAACTGTTTGCCACTGCCCAGGGGCTAGCAAACAACAACGGCAACGCGGTCATTCCAATCCTCATTGGAGTCGCCTGCTTCTATCTGCTCATCACGGTTCCGCTCGGTCTCATTGCTGGGCAGATTGAGAAGAAGGTGAGGATCGCGCGATGACTGCTCAAGCTACAGTTCTTTACGATGCGCCGGGACCAAAAGCTCGAACCCGCTCGCGGGTGATTTCAGTGGTCGGCGTTATCGCCCTGGCTGCACTGCTCGGATGGGTCATATACCGACTCGCGATTCCGCAGATCGCAGCAAACGGCGCGGAGACTCCGCCGATTCTTGATCCAGCTCGGTGGATTCCGGTAGAGGAGCCATTGGTCTGGGTGCAGCTAGCGAAGGGTGCAGGTGCGACCCTCGGTGCGGCAGCGGTAGGAATGGTCGGCGCTCTGATCCTCGCGGTGCTGTTCGCGTTTGGGCGACTTGCTTCGAGCGCGTTGATCCGTGTGCCGGTAACTATCGTCCTTGAGTTCTTCCGCGGTATGCCGGTGCTGCTGATGATGCTCTTCATTTTGCTGGTGGCATCGACTGGTGCATTCATTGCGGTAGTTGTTGCGTTGATTGTGTACAACGGGGCGATTCTTGGTGAAGCGCTTCGTGCCGGGATCCTCTCGCTGAACAAAGGTCAACGCGAGGCTGGCCTTTCAATCGGGCTTACCCCAACCCGTACGCGGTTGTTGATTGAGCTGCCGCAGGCCTTCACGCAGATGCTGCCGATCATTATGGCTCAGCTAGTGGTATTGCTGAAAGACACCTCGCTCGGCTACATCGTCGGCTACTACGAGCTGCTGCGCACCGTAAAGAATCTCTCGACCTTTTACGGCAGTAGCTACACCTTCACTTTCTGGCTCGTCGGTGCAGTGATCTACTTGGCGATCAACATGATTGTTTCTTGGCTCGGCAGGAGAGCTGCCCGCGCTGTGGCGGCGAAGCGAGCCTAGTAAATCGGAGCACGGGCCCGGAGTGCCCGGATCAGGACTAGCGTTTCTGAACCGGGCACTCCTTTTCGTGTTCGACGGCTCTGCGAGAGCGGGCAATCTGATAGGCGAATCAGGTGCTCGGCACAGAGTGTGAGAAACTGGTAGGATGGATCCGCTTCGGACATGCGTCGCCTGCCGCCAACGCGCGACACGAGATGCACTGCTTCGGGTGGTGATTCGCGATGGTCAACTTATGGTTGATGAGCGCGCGATTTCGCCCGGGCGAGGTGCGTGGGTACACCCCACCACCAAATGTTTGAAACAAGCAGTGTCGCGCGGCTCATTCGCGCGTGCGCTGAGAGTGTCGGGTTTTCTCGACACAAGCCCTTTAGAGAACAGGCTAGAAACACACATGGACAACTAATGAGCGGCTCAAAATGAGACCCGTCCGCTAATTTTGGTTCTCGCCTGTCTGGCGTGAACCCCAGACAGGAGAAAAGTGGCTAACGCACGCGTAAGCGAGATTGCCAAGAAGCTCGGTATTGAGAGCAAGAAGGCAGTCGAAATTCTTAACGATGAACTCAAGGAGTTCGTCAAGAGCCCGTCGTCGACGATCATGCCCCCGACGGTGCGAAAACTTCAGGCGTACGTCCAAGAGCACCCAGAGCTGGTGAAGACCGCAGCCCCCGCTGAAAAGAGTGCTGCTCCGGCTGCAAAGCCCGGCGCTGCTGCGACCCCGGGTGCAAAGCCAAGTGCTGCTGCGAAGCCTGGTGCGGCACCAAAGCCCGGTGCTGCTGCGCAGCCCGGCCCACGTCCAGGGCCAAAGGCTGTGCCCAAGGCTCAAGAGCCGGCGCCCGTGGCCGAGGCCGCACCTGCGCCAGCCGCAGAGAAGCCGCAGCCGGCGCAACCTGCAGCGGCAAGCGAATCAAAGGCTGCAGCCCCGAAGCCTGGCGCTGCGGCGCCGAAGCCCAGCACGGGCAAGCCTGGTGCAAGCAAGCCTGCTCCGAAACCAGGGGCTCCGCGTCCCGGCAACAACCCCTTTGCCTCAAGCCAAGGCATGGGCATCCCGCGGCCCCCGCGCCCGGGCAATAATCCTTTCTCGTCGAGCCAGGGGATGGGCTCTCGCCCGAACCCGGGTAACATCCCGAGGCCTACTCCACGCCCACAGGGTGCGGGTGCAGGCGCAGGCAGGCCAGGCGGTCCCGGTGCACGTCCCGGTGGTCCCGGTCGTCCGGGCGGCGCACGTCCGGGTGCTGGTGGTCCCGGTGCAGGCGCAGGCGCAGGGGCAGGTACCGGTTTTGGTGCACCTCGTCCGGGCGGCGGCTTCGCTGGTCGTGGCCGCGGTGGTCGTGGTGCAGGCACTGCTGGCGCGTTTGGTCGCGGCGGCAGCAAGAGCAAAGCACGCAAGTCGAAGCGGGCGAAGCGCGCAGAGTTCGAGATGCGCGAGGCTCCGTCACTTGGCGGCGTCAGCGTACCTCGTGGCAACGGATCGACCCTGGTCCGTTTGCGTCGTGGCGCATCACTCTCTGACTTTGCAGACAAGATCGATACGAGTGCATCAAACCTCGTAACCGTGCTGTTCCACCTTGGTGAGATGGCAACGGCGACGGAGTCGCTTGACGAGGCAACCTTCCAGATCCTTGGTGAGGAGCTGGGCTACAAGATCCAGGTCGTATCTCCTGAGGACGAGGATCGCGAGCTGCTCGAGGCCTTCGATATTGATATTGAGGCGGAGCTCGCTGAAGAAGGCGACGACGTGCTCAAGCCTCGTCCGCCAGTTGTCACGGTCATGGGTCACGTTGACCATGGTAAGACAAGCCTCCTTGACGCGATCCGTAAGGCAAACGTCGGCGGTGGCGAGGCCGGCGGTATTACCCAGCACATCGGTGCGTACCAGGTACACACCGAACACGAGGGCATTGACCGCGCTCTGACTTTCATCGATACCCCGGGTCACGAAGCGTTTACTGCTATGCGCGCTCGTGGTGCGCAGGTCACCGACATCGCGATCCTCGTGGTTGCGGCTGACGATGGCATCATGCCGCAGACGGTTGAAGCATTGAACCACGCTCAGTCGGCCGGTGTGCCGGTTGTCGTCGCGGTGAACAAGATCGACAAGGAAGGTGCGAACCCGGCTAAGGTTCGCCAGCAGCTCACAGAGTTCAACCTCGTTGCTGAAGAGTATGGTGGAGAGGTCATGTTCGTTGACGTCTCAGCGAAGCAGAACCTCGGCATCACCGAGCTGCTCGACGCAGTACTCCTCACCGCTGATGCAGGTCTCGATATGCGTGCAAACCCTGACAAGGAAGCTCGCGGTATCGCCATCGAGGCGAAGCTCGACAAGGGCCGCGGTGCAGTTGCAACCGTGCTCATCCAGTCGGGTACGCTGCGCGTTGGTGATGCAATCGTGGCGGGCACCGCTTACGGACGTGTCCGTGCGATGCATGACGAGAACGGTGACTCGGTCGAGGTGGCGCTGCCATCACGCCCGGTCCAGGTGCAGGGCCTGTCTTCAGTGCCACGCGCCGGTGACACCTTCCTGGTTACTCCTGAAGATCGCACCGCACGCCAGATCGCTGAGAAGCGTGAAGCAGCCGAGCGTAATGCTCTGCTTGCCAAGGCTCGCAAGCGTATTAGCCTCGAAGAGTTCACGAAGGCTCTTGCAGACGGCAAGGTTGAGTCGCTCAACCTCATCATCAAGGGTGACGTGTCAGGTGCTGTTGAGGCACTTGAAGAGTCGCTCATGAAGATCGAGGTCGACGATTCGGTGCAGCTGCGTATTCTGCACCGCGGTGTTGGTGCGGTTACGGAGTCGGATGTGGATCTTGCCACGATCGACAACGCAATCGTCATCGGCTTCAACGTGCGTCCGGACGTCAAGGCTCGCGAGCGTGCTGCCCGCGAAGGCATCGACATCCGCTTCTACAACGTCATCTACAACGCGCTCGACGACATCGAAGCTTCGCTCAAGGGCATGCTCAAGCCCGAGTACGAAGAGGTCCAGTCGGGAGTGGCGGAGGTCCGCGAGGTCTTCCGTTCATCCAAGTTCGGCAACATCGCAGGTGTTATCGTTCGCAGCGGTACCATCACGCGTAACGCGAAGGCTCGCATCATCCGTGAGGGCGTCGTCATCGCCGATGGCCTGGCCATCGAGTCGCTGCGTCGCTTCAAGGACGATGTCACTGAGGTCAAGACTGACTTCGAGGCTGGTATCGGGCTCGGCAAGCACAACGACATTCAGATCGGCGACGAAATCGAGACCACTGAAATGGTCGAGAAACCACGCGACTAACGTCTAGCAAAATAGGCGGGGGTCCGGAGCGTATACATGCTCCGGACCCCCGCCTATTTCTATCCTCGCCAGGGATTACTTCGCTCATAGTTGTTGCACACGCACCGTGTTCCCGGCGGGGTCACGGAATGCGAAGTCCCGACTGCCCCAGTCTTGATCCATTGGTTCCTGAAGAATCTCGACTCCAGATGCCTCAACTCGCTCAAAGAGAGCCTGCAGCTCATCGGTGGCGAAAATGATCGAGGCGTAGGAACCCTTCGCGATGAGTTCGTTGATCACACGTCGCTCTTCTCCTGTGATGCCAGGGTCGACGGCGGGCGGTGTGAGCACAATCGAAGTTTCTGACCGGTTTAGTGGCCCGCACTGTGATGATCCCAGGAAGCCCATCGAGCGGCGGGGTGCCCTCTCGTCGGTACCTGCCTGGTGACATACCGACTAACTCGGTAAATCGGGTGGTGAAGGTGCCGAGTGAACTATAGCCGACGGCAAACCTGGCGCGAGAGTCTCAGGTTCTGCAGTCGTTGCGTTTCCTTTGGGCTCTGAACCATGAATCACAGACTAAGGGGCCGTGCACGAAACGGAAAGAGCCCGTGGCCAGGCGACACAAGGTCATCTGGCCACGGGCTCTTGGCGGAGTTCGTGCTTAGCGGTTCAGCTCGTCGAACCTGCGACCCTCAGCCTTCGGCGGGAGCAGCATGAACACCAACAGGATGATGCTGCCTGCGTACGGAATGAGGCTCAAGAAGTACATCGGTCCCGCAAAGTTACCATCGTGCAAACGACGCCACGCTAGTGCGATCGAGGGGAGGAGGAGGCCGAGCCCGATGATGATCAGCAAACCAATGCCGGTGAAGAGCAAGAACAAGCCCAGGCCACTGGGGCCAGAGTTGTAAGAGTCATAGCTCATTGATGCTGAAGTGGCCGTGATGGCCGCGCCAGCGATGTACAGGATCATCGGAATGATCTCGATGATCACAATGAGCAGCATGACCCACCAGTACTCGCTGCGTGAGGCACGACCGCTGAAGTTTGCGTACTGCTTGAAGAAGCGCTTGGTCGACTGCATGAACGTGGCGCCATACAGCGGGCGGGTCAGATCGTCAGGATCGACCGCACCATCGAAGGGGCCGCCGGGGCCAGGCACGGTGCCAACCGGTGCTGGCGGGAACTGGGCCTGAACGCCGTAGGCAGGGGCAGCAGCGTATGCAGGCTGGCCGTAAGGCTGCTGCGGTACGCCGGGCTGGCCATACTGTGGTACGCCGGGCTGCCCGTACTGTGGAGCCGCTGGCTGCCCGTACTGGGGGGCAGGGGGCTGGCCGTAAGGCTGTTGCGGAGCAATGGGCTGACCATACTGAGGCTGAGCCGGTGCCTGCGGTGCCTGCGGCGGTGCGAACTGCGGCTGCTGCGGCTGCTGCGGTGGCGCAAAGTGAGGGGGCTGCGGTGCGTAGCTCGGTTGCTGGGGCGCGCCAGGAACGACAGGAGCCACAGGGACTGCAGGTGGTTGGGGTGGTGCGAACTGTGGCTGCTGAGGAGCCTCAGGCGCCTGGGGAGCCTCGGGCGGCTGAGGAATATTCTGCTGCTCGGGGAGTCGGTTCGATTGGAGGCTGGCTCATGAGATTCTTCTTCTGCTATTCGGTTGGGACCGCATCCGGAAGATGCATGCACGTTCGAGCGTATCGCTGAAGAAGGGTTTGTGCCCTACCCTCACGGTGATTTGTGTGAATTTTGGACTAATGCTCAAGGTCCATGACGGTAGGCTTGAACCATGTCGAACCCCCGGGCGGCCAAGGTCGCAGAGCGTATTCAGCAGATCATCGCGCGTCGGCTCGAGAAGGGCCTGCGCGACCCACGTATGGGCTTCGTGACCATTACAGATGTTCGCGTGACAGGAGACCTGCAGCATGCGAGCGTCTTCTACACGGTGTACGGCACCGAAGAAGAGCTTTCCGACACTGCGGCCGCGCTGAAGGCTGCAACCGGCATGATGCGGAGCGAGGTTGGCAAGCAGCTCGGCACTCGCCTCACTCCAGTGCTCGAGTTCATTCACGATGAGCTACCTGACAGTGCTCATCACTTGAGTGAGCTCTTGGCTGAGGCGAAGCGACGTGATGACGAGGCTCAAGCACTTGCGGCAAAGGCAACTTATGCGGGCGACGAGGATCCGTATACGAAACCACAGCCGGTCGATGCGGCCGACAGCGATGCCGATGACGACGATGATCTCGATGAGATTGAAGACGGCGAGTTCGACGACACCGATGAGCTTGAAGACTTCGAGGACGAGGATGAAGACGGCCTCGATGAGGAAGAACTGAACGACGACGAGAAACGCGACTAACTCGAAAGTCTTGGCGACCCAGGCGGTTGCTGCTGCCGAAGGCTAAGGCAATCGCACCGTACCTTCATGCTCAATGAGCAGCCCGTCAGAAATGAGTGAGTCATACGCACGTCTCGCTTGTTCGCTGTCGCGCACACCACCTTCGGCTGCCGCTTCAAGCGCGGTGGCCCGGTCGACGGGCGCTGAAGCGTGACGCAGTAGCGCCATGACGCGGCCTCGTACCTGACGGTCACTGCCGGCAAACTTTGCCTGGCGTCGAACTGTGGGGGCATTCTCGGGGTAGCCCGATCCTCGCCATTCGCACCACGCAGAGATCGGGCAAGCGTCGCACAGCGGTGCTCGTGCGCTGCACACCACAGCTCCAAGCTCCATCATCGCGGAGTTGAACTGTCTTGCCCGTACGGGGTCGGTCGGGAGCAGGCGCTCCATGTCATCGAGGTCCGTGGCACGTGGAGGACCAGAGGCAGCCAAGCCGTGCTCAAGGCGAGCAATCACGCGCCGGGTATTTGTGTCCACGACTGGGTGGCGATCGGCAAACGCAAAACTTGCTACAGCGCGCGCTGTGTACGTGCCGATGCCAGTGAGGGAAAGTAACGTCTGAATGTCGCGTGGCACTTCGTCATTGTGCTCGGATGCGATTTGAACTGCCGCACGGTGCAGCCATAGAGCGCGACGTGGGTATCCAAGGCGACCCCACGCGCGCACGGCTTCGCCAGGCGCTTCGGCAGCCAGATCTGAGGGCTTCGGCCACCGGGCCATCCAGGCCTCAAACTGGGGTGCGACCCGGGACGCTTGGGTCTGCTGCAGCATGAACTCGGAAACAAGCACAGCCCAGGCATCGACCTCACCGGCTAAACCACTGCGCCAGGGGAGCTCACGTGCCTCTTGCTCGAACCAGTCGATGACAGCGGTAGCGATCCTCTTCGCTTCTTCTTTGCCTATCTGTGCCACTCGAACAGTGTATTGCGCTCGATGAAAGTGCGTGTGAGATGGATAGGGTGGTTGGGTGAACACTGCACCGAATGGAATCTTGCTGGTCGACAAGGCTGAGGGCTGGACCAGCCATGACGTCGTGGCAAAATCGCGTCGTGCACTCGGCACCCGCAAGGTCGGGCACGCAGGCACGTTGGATCCGATGGCGACCGGGCTACTGACCCTCGGTGCCGGGCCGGCCACACGGTTGCTTACCCACCTAGTCGGGCTTGACAAGACCTATACTGCGACGATTCGGCTCGGTGTTTCGACGGTCTCGGACGATCGTGAAGGCAACATTCTCGACATCGCGGACGGCGCTAAGATCCGTGAGCTTGAAGGCGACCCCGCCGCGCTCAGCAGGGCGGTCGAGGCACTCACCGGTCCGATCGAGCAGACCCCGAGCGCGGTGAGCGCAATCAAGGTGGACGGGAAGCGCGCATACGACCTCGTGCGAGCGGGTGAGCAGGTTGAACTAAAAAAGCGGCCCGTGACGATCCATTCGTTTGAGATCGAAGAACCGCGACTGGTTATAGCGGAGGGGGCTTTCGGGCGGTGAACGCCCAATTGAGGTCTTCGACGTCGATGTGACGGTGAGCTGTTCTTCGGGCACTTACGTGCGCGCACTCGCGCGTGACCTTGGTGAGATTTTGGGAGTGGGTGGCCACCTCACCGCGCTGCGGCGCACTAGGGTAGGCCCATTCTCGGTCGAAAACGCGTTGTCTACCGAGCGGCTCAGCCAGGGGGCGATTCCCGCTGATGAGCTCCTTTCGCCAGCCGCAGTGGCAGCGCGACTGTTTCCGGTGCTCACACTCAATGAAGCCCAAGAGATTGATCTCGGCCATGGCAAGCGTCTTGATCTACCCGAAGACCAGGTGTTGAGCGACGGCACTGATCGGTCGACACTAGCCGCAGCCATCGCACCTAGCGGCAGACTCGTGGGGCTCATCGAAGTGAAAAACGGGCGGACCCGGGTCGTCACGAACTTCCCAACGGCCGACGGCGGAGCCGGGGGAGCGGCATGATCACCTGGTTCACCATTGCTCAGATCGCTGTCAGCTCGGCTGCTGCGATCCTTTGCCTCATCGAATACCTTCGGAAACGCACCCCAAATGATTACACGCTCGGTGCAACCGCGCTGGTCGGAGTGCTGCTCGTCGCCCAGATCGTCGTGGCGATCGTCACCCCGATGTTCGGCAACTTTGCGGTCGGTGATCCTCTTGAATTCTGGATGTATTTGATCGTGGCCACGGTACTTCCGTTCGGTGCCGCGTTCTGGGCTCTTATTGATCGGCGCAGATCAGCGCACCTCGTACTCATGGTCGTGAATCTCTCGGTTGCGGTGATGCTTTACCGCATGCTCGTCATCTGGGGATGAGGGCGGTTTGTCGCTGAGTACCGCCCGGTCTCAACACAAGGCATTGCCGGGTAAGCTTATGCCCGTGCCGAAGACAGATAACGCCAGTGGGGCTGCAACTGCGTCGCGCACCGGTGGACTCGGGCGCGTGCTGATCACGGTGTACCTGATTCTGGCTCTCGCGGCCTCGCTGCGAGCGGTCTACCAGCTCATCTCCAAATTCGACGAGGCGCCTCTCGCGTATGGTCTGTCGCTACTGAGCGGCCTGGTCTATGTTGTCGCAACCTTCGCGCTGCTGAAACGCGGCAAGGGAGTGTGGCGGGTGATCGCATGGTGCGCCCTGATCTTTGAGTTTGTGGGCGTGATTGTGGTGGGCGCCCTGAGCCTGTTACTACCCGCGCTATTTGCGCACGACTCCGTGTGGTCCTATTTCGGTAGCGGGTATCTCTTCATCCCACTCGTATTGCCGGTGCTCGGCATGATTTGGCTGCGTCGCGATGCGGTACTTCAACATGCGCCAGCCGAGGATCACGATGAGAGCGAGAGCCTGTACTGATGAGGGTCTTCGATTCTATTGATGAGATCTCGACTGAAGAGTTCGCGAACGGTACTGCCTTGGCTATCGGTAAGTTTGATGGCGTACATAGAGGTCACCGGGCGCTGCTTGATCGCGTGCGGGAGATTGCTGTACGACAGAGTCTCGAGCCGCTGGTGTTTACGTTTGCAAATAACCCGCTTAGCCTGTTACGGCCTGACCTGTGCCCACCAACCATCATGAGCCGCGAGCAACGGCTTGAGGCGTTTGCGGCGGAGGGTGTTGCCGCCTGCGTGATGGTGCCGTTCGATCCTGAGTTTGCTGAGATTACTGCCGAGGACTTTATCGAGCAGTTATTGGTTGCGAAGCTTCAGGTCAAACATATTTGCGTGGGCGCTGATTTTCGTTTCGGTAGCGGAGGGCTTGGTGACCCAGAACTTCTCAGCACCATGGGCAAAAGGCTTGGGTTCGAGGTCGAAATTATCGGGAATGTCGAGGATCCACAGCTCGGTCGAGTGTCGTCATCGAGCGTGCGTGAGGCCATTATGCAGGGTGACGTTGAGGCGGCGTCTCGCATGATGGATCGGCCAGTCATGGTTCGTGGCACTGTGGTGCACGGCGATGCTCGCGGCCGCGAGCTAGGGTTTCCTACGGCGAACCTCGGTGGTGAAGTTGAAGGGTTGCGGCCCGCGGATGGTGTGTATGCGGGGTGGGCGCTTGTCGATGGAACCCCCCACAAAGCTGCTATCTCTGTTGGCGCGAATGTGACTTTTGACCCGAACGGTGAGCCACGCGTTGAGGCGTTCTTGCTTGATTTTGAGGGTGACCTCTATGGGCAACGTATTGAGTTGCGTTTTGTCGAGCGACTTCGGGGCATGGTCGCGTTTCCAAACGTAGACGCTCTGCTGGTTCGCATGAGTGAGGACGTGAGGGAAACGCGCACGATTCTCTTAGGGAAAAACGCGTAGCGTTTTGCCGAGAATCGTGGTGCCGCTACTGCGGTAGTTCTCTTAGGGAAAAACGCGTAGCGTTTTGCCGAGAATCGTGGTGCCGCTACTGCGGGAGTTATTTTGGGGAAAATCTTCCGGAGCGAATCACAGCAGTGCGTGATGCCCGTGCGATAGTATGTGGGTAGGCCGCACCTCTTCGATGCGCCCAGACCGTCGTGAAATTCACGCTTCAGGTAGGGCATTACAAGAGAAATAAGACTCAGGCCTCGCAGCTCGGCTCACGAGATTGCGCCCCGCCATTCAGGAGATCCATGGCAAGCATGACTGCCTCCCGCACGACGCGTTCAAAGAACCGACGGCGCCATACCCACAATGAGGGAATTATCCCTCTGCTCGCTCGCGCTGTGCGCGAGGTTGAGGCTTCGGCGCACCGTGGAAAAGCGAGTTCCTCCGGGCGCACCAAGTTCCACGTTATTGCGCTGCTTATGCGCGAGGAACGGGCTCGGATTAAGACGGAAGAGAACATCAGCGATGCTGAGCGCGCTGAAACTCTGAAGCGCCTCGACGGTGTTGCCGCGATCCTCGCAAAAGCTGCTGCACGCGACACTTCGCTGATCACGCTGCTCGAGCCATCGGCGCCAATCTCTGAGGGCACGAGGGCGCTGAAGCGCAAGATGCTTACACAAGCTGGCATTGAGCTGCCAGAGGCAGAGCCGGAACTCGCTCAGAAGGCGAGCTATGTGCCGCCAGAGCTTGCTGAGCGTCAGGTGGAGCCGCCAGGAATTGACGGCCGGCTGCTCGCTAATCCGTTCCTTGCGCCAGACCTTGAACATCGCAAGAAGCCGACCCCCGTGGTGCGGCTCGCGAACTGGGAGCTGCTTGGCCCCCTGCTCAAGTCGTTTGAGCAGGGTGGCGGTGGAAGCGCTTGCATGCCACTTCCCGAAGCTCCGGTGATAGACCGACTTTCGCCGCAGGGCCTCGAACTGATGCCGCACCAGTCTCGTTTCCTTGAGAGCGTGCGTGACGGGCATCGCAGCTACTTGCTCGCTGACGAGCCAGGGCTCGGCAAAACTGCGCAGTCGGTCATCGCCGCTTCGGTTGCAGACGCTTACCCGCTGCTTGTTGTAGTGCCCAACGTCGTGAAGATGAACTGGGCCCGCGAGGTGCAGCGTTGGACGCCGCAGCGCCGTGTGACCGTGATTCATGGTGATGGTGATGACATTGATGCTTTTGCAGACGTGTTCGTCGTGAACTATGACATTCTTGACCGCCACCTGAGCTGGATCTCACGCTTTGGGTTCAAGGGTATGGTCGTTGACGAAGCTCACATGATCAAGAACGTGCAGTCGCAGCGTTCGCGAAATGTGCTTGCGATTGCTGATCGTATTCGCGAGCGGGTTCCGGGCGGCAGGCCACTTCTGCTTGCCCTAACCGGTACTCCGCTGATCAACGATATTGATGATTTCAGGGCGATCTGGAGATTTCTCGGCTGGACCGAGGCAGACAAGCCCGGCCCCGACCTGATGGCCGCGCTTGAGTCGAATGGCTTTACCCCGGCAGACCCACAGTTCTATCCGGCCGCGCGTGAGAGCGTGATCGATATGGGGATCGTGCGCAGGCGGAAGATCGACGTTGCCGCTGATCTTCCGGCGAAGCGGGTTGTTGACCTGCCGGTTGAGCTTGATGATGATCTGGGACGAGGAATCCAAGAGGCTGAGAGGCAGCTGGTCGATCGTCTTCTCACTCGATTCAACCTGATCAAGTCGGGCAAGTTGGGTCGAGAGCTCAGCGATGAGTCTCTTATCCGAATGGTGGCCGCGCAAGAACTCGAGGAGTCGAACGCGTCATCGACTGGCATCAATGTGTTCACGATGGTGCGACAGATCGGTCAGGCAAAGGCGGGGCTCGCTGCTGATTATGCAGCACAGCTCGCGCGCTCGGTCGGCAAGGTCGTGTTCTTTGCGAAGCATATTGATGTCATGAACCGCGCAGAGGCTCTGTTAGCTGAGAAGGGCCTCGGCACGGTGTCGGTCCGTGGTGATCAGACTGCTACGTTCAGGCAGCAGCAGATTGACGCGTTCAACAATGATCCTGCCGTTGCGGTTGCTGTGTGTTCCCTCACCGCGGCAGGTGTCGGCGTGAACCTGCAAGCGTCTTCGAACGTTGTGCTCGCTGAACTGAGCTGGACTGACGCTGAACAGACGCAGGCGATCGATCGAGTGCACCGTATCGGTCAGGAAGAGCCCGTGACCGCGTGGCGAATTGTTGCTGCGCAGACTATTGATGCGAGGATCGCGGAGCTTATCGATTCGAAGGCAGGTCTTGCCGCCCGTGCGCTTGACGGCGCGACCGGGCCTCGTGAAGATGAAGACTCGGTGCAGATGCTGACCCTCATGTCGGTACTGAAGAACGCGATCAGCGGATAGTAATTTCTCTCTTGGCGAGATCCTTGCGTGAGGTGGCGATAATGCCATCGCCACCTCACTGCACGCCATAGATACCATTGAAGGCATGCGAATCGGTGTGCTTTGTTCTGGTGGCGACAGCCCCGGCATGAATGCTGCGATCAGAGGAGCGGTGCTTCGCGGGGTCGATGTGCACGGCTTTGAGATGGTCGGCTTCATGGACGGCTGGCGGGGTTTTCATGATGGCGACCTCGTGCCGCTGGACAGACCAACAGTGCGCGGTATCTCGCCGCTTGGCGGAGTCTTCCTGGGAACCAGTAGAGTGCCACCCTTCGATGGTCGACCGGGTGAAGCTATTGATCTCACCGAGTTCAGGGCCCGCTTAGCGTCGTATGAGCTTGATGGGTTCATGTTGATCGGTGGCAATGGGACGCAAACGGTTGCCAGCATTCTCGCTGATCACGGTGTCAACGTTGTTGGACTGCCAAAGACCATCGATAACGATCTCGCAGCCACGGATTACACCTTCGGCTTCGATACCGCGGTATCTATCGCGGCGGAGGCTATTGACCGCCTACGAACCACTGGGGAGTCGCATCGGCGTTGTATGGTGCTCGAAGTGATGGGGCGCGATGCGGGCTGGATTGCGCTGCACGCTGGCATGGCCGGTGGCGCGCAAGCGATGCTGCTCCCCGAGTTTCCAGAGAGTATCGAGCAAGTCAGTGAGTGGGTTGCGAGCGTGCGCGACAGAGGGCGCTCGTCGCTAGTTGTTGTTGCCGAGGGTTTTAAACTTTTGGGCGAGGATCAAGCAGTCACTCGAGGCGCGCCCGACGCGTTCGGCCGCCCACGCCTCGGGAGCGTGGGGGAGGTGCTTGCGCCGCTCATCGAAGAGTGGACTGGGATCGAGACGAGGGCAACTGTGCTCGGTCATGTGCAGAGGGGTGGCTCACCGACCGCTTTCGACCGGGTGCTCGCAACGCGCACGGGTATGGCGGGTGCCGACGCGATACTTCGCGGCGAATGGGGCACGATGGCTGGACTGCACGGTGACCGAATTGAGATGGTGCCACTGCAGGATGCCGTGGGCACACTCAAGACTGTCCCCGAAGACCGCTACGCAGAGGTCCGCCTGAACTTCGGGTAGGTCAGGTGTTTTCGAGTTGCCTCGAAAAGAACTTGGTTATCGCCCGAGTTTCGCTTTCACATCTAGGAGCGAGGGGTTGGTCGCGGTGGAGGCATCCGGGTAAATGATGGTGGGAACCGTACGGTTGCCACCGTTTACAGCTTCGACCAGTTCCGGAGTGCCTGGAGTGTTCTCAATGTCGATCTCGGTGTAGCCGATGCCTTCGCTATCGAGCATCTTCTTGAGGCGTTTGCAGTCCCCGCACCACTGAGTCGAAAACATCGTGATCGTGCCAGCGGCCGGAACGAAATCGCTTACTTCGACACTCATTTGGGTTGCTCCTTGCTTACGGTGTTGCTTACCTGCATGTTACTCGACAGGGCTCGCGACAAGCCTGGACACTGTAAACGCCGAAGAATGTGCACTCGACTTGACCGAACCTTGTTCTGCTTGCGAAAATGAACCGTACGCGAACGCGAAGTTGCCTGGCGCTTAACGCTGGATTTCTTCAAGTGCGGGCGCTGATGCACATCCCAAACGAAAGAAGCCGGTGGAACTCACCCTCATCGTGTTGCTGGTCATTGTGCTGGCCCTCTTTTTTGACTTTACTAATGGGTTCCATGACACCGCTAACGCGATGGCGACCCCTATCGCGACGGGTGCACTCAAGCCTAAGACGGCTGTGCTGCTCGCCGCGATCCTGAACCTCATCGGTGCGTTTCTCTCTACCGAGGTAGCAAAGACTATTTCCGGTGGCCTCATTAATGAGGGCGACGGCGATCGATGAGCCCAGAGATGATATTTGCAGGCCTTATTGGCGCCATCGTCTGGAACTTGCTCACGTGGTTCTATGGCCTGCCGTCGAGCTCCTCGCATGCTCTCTTTGGCGGACTGATCGGCGCCGCAATTGTTGGCGCTGGCTTCAGCGCAATCAACGGGGCTGTCTTCCTGTCGAAGGTCATTATTCCTGCCCTCGCGGCTCCTCTCACAGCGGGACTCGTGGCATTCCTTGCTACGAAGATTGCCTACAGGATCACTCGTCGACACGACGGCCGCAAAGATGGCCGCGGACGGTTCCGCTATGCACAGATCGCTTCTTCGTCGCTGATCGCGCTGGCGCACGGCACAAACGATGCGCAGAAGACCATGGGCGTCATCACCTTGACCCTTGTCGCAGCAAACATGCAAGACCCGGGCACCGGGCCTGAACTTTGGGTGATCGTTGCGTGTGCCTTTGCAATTGCGATCGGAACATACTCGGGCGGCTGGAGGATTAT
>JAUCCH010000025.1:0-62587 GCA_034676385.1 Leucobacter sp. | reverse complement strand
ATACGGATGATGCCTGAGCCGTCTGCAAGAGCCATACGTCTATTCTGCCGTAACTCTCATGTGCGTACCTACGGTCGGCGATCCTCGCCCCGGCATCGCACCTCACCCTCGTCCTCGCCCCGGCATCGCACCTCGCCCTCGCCCTCACAGTGCCGCCTCGTTCCCGCAGCCCACCTCCCAACCCCACTACCCGCACCAAAACCTTCAGCTCCCCACTTCCCGATTTCCTGATTTCCTACCATCGCACTAGCGCACGAATGGCGACTTAGACCGCCTGCAAGTCGCCATTCGTGCACTATTGCGCCGGAAGGTGCGACAGACAGGTGGTGGATCCTTCGACAAAAGTCGCTTCTCGGGAATGGCCGCGTTAATTAACACTAGACTCCTCCACCAAACAAGTTGACGATAGTCAACCAATCACATATAGTTGCCTTTAGTCAACTTATTTAGTGCGCTGGGCTAGCCCTGCTGCGCACCACCGCACAACTCAGCCGAAGGCATCACCACCCGAATGACCCAGACCAGCAGCAAAAGCAGCGCACCGAACACGAGCTCCGCTCCAAATACGGGCACCGGATCGATCCCCCTCGTGCTCACCGGCCGCGCGAAGACCCTCGCCCTCGCCGGCCTCTTCCTCAGCATAGCCGTCTCGATGCTCGCGATGTAGGTCGTCGGCACCTCAATGCCCATCATCATCGCCGACATCGGAGGCAACCAGGCAACCTTCCACCTGGGTGATCACGGCCACCATGCTGGCGTGCGCCATCTCCACCCCCATCTGGGGCAAGCTCGCCGACCTCACCAACAAAAAGGCGCTGCTGCAGCTCGCGCTGATCATCTTCATACTCGGCTCGACCGCGGCCGGCATGTCGCCCGACGCCCAACCTGGCTCATCTCCTCGCGCGTCTTACAGGGCATCGGCGCCGGCGGCCTCGGCGCACTCGGCCAGACGTGACTTGCAGAAGTCATCAGCCCGCTCGAGCGCGGCAAGTACATGGGCATCATGGGCGCGATCATGGCGGTCTCGACGGTCGGCGGCCCCCTGCTCGGCGGCTGGATCACCGACACCATCGGCTGGCGCTGGAACTTCTACGTCGCAGTCCCCTTCGCAATCCTCGCCCTCATCATGCTGCAGCTCACCCTGCACCTGCCAGCCGAGAGCGGCAAGAAGAAGCTCGACTACTTGGGCGCGGTGCTCATCTCTGCGGGCTTCTCAAGTCTGCTCATCTGGATCACCCTCGGCGGGTCCAGCAACTTCGCGTGGGCTTCCTGGCAGACTGCGGTGGGCGCAATGGTGGGCGGCGGCACGATCCCCCTGCTGCTCGCAGTCTTCGTCGAGCTGCGCGCAGAGGAGCCGCTGATCCCCCTCTCCCTCTTCAAGAACCGCACTTTCACACTGTCGGTCATCGCCACCCTCGCGGTGGGTATCGCCATGTTCGGCACCGCGGTCTACCTCGGCCAGTACACGCCAGATGGCCCGAGGTCACAGCCCCACCGAGTCAAGCCTGCTGACCATCCCGATGATGGCCGGCCTGCTCGCCTCGTCAACCATCGCCGGCCAGCTGATCACCCGCTTCAACAAGTGGAAGGCGGTTCACGGTGGTGGGCTCGATTGCCTTGTTAGTGGGCCTGGTAATGATGGGCCAGCTTCGCTACGACACCTCGTTCTGGTACGTGGGCGTCTCGATCTTGATCTCATGGGCAGCGGGAGTGGGCCTGACCATGCAAAACCTGGTGCTCATCGTGCAGAACACCGTGAACCCCACGCAAATCGGGCGTCGCATGAAGCTCGGTCACGTTCTTCCGCACGATCGGCGGCAGGGCGGGCATGTCCGCCATGGGCACGGTATTGGGCCAGCGCGTTGTTGAGCTTATGTCAGCGGGCATGAAGAAGCTTGCGGCGACGAACCCTGAAGCGCTCGTCGGGTCTGAGGCTCTGCAAAGTGGATGTTCCCCGCGTTTCCGAACTCAATCCTCAGCTACGTGTCGTGGTTGAGGCGGCCTACGGGCAAGCGATTGGCTATTCTTCCTTCTCGTGTCACCCGTCGCGGCTATCGCCATCATCGCGGTCATTTTCCTGCCCAACATTCCGCTTGGTACGAAGAACAATGCGCAGCGCCTGGCGGCAAAGCGCGCACCTCGCACCGGCACTATCGAGCAGTTTGGGCAGTCGGTTGCGCTGAGCGTCGACACGGCATCCGTACCGGTCATCGCGAACGCCGCCGAGCGCGACAACGCGACTGCTGCAGAACGCAACCCTGCGTCCGCTGCAGAGCGCGAAAAGGCATAGGCTCGAATCATGAGTGATCGTGCCCGCGAAGAGGTTATTTCCGAGATCGTAGGTGAATCTCACAATCATTTGCCGCTGCGCGAACTCGTTGGAGTCGCTACGCAAACGAGGTTCACCCTGAGCTTCGCGGCCCCGGCATCATGATGTTGCAGACGATTCGGCGCCGGGGTTCGATCACGGCGACCGGCCTTGCGAGCCTCCTCGACATGGATAAGGCAATGGTCAGTCGCCAGGTGGCTCAGCTCCGTGCCCTCGGCCTGGTCGACGCCCGTGAGGCCGAATCCGATCGCCGCGTGATACTGCTGACCGCGAGTGCCTCTGCTCAAGCGACAATCGAGGAATTGCAGGCGCGCACCTCGTCTGACTACCTCGCACGCTTCTCCGAGTGGAGTAGCGACGATCTCAAGCAGTTGCAGTCACTGCTGCATCGCTTTAATTCAACAGCCGAGGATCCTCGCGAGGACGGACCCGCCAGGCGGTGCGTTCGGGAAGAGGCCGAGGGTTAATCCTCGAGCCTTGATCTTCTGTACCGCTTAGAAACTTGGTTATTCCAGCGAACTCGGCACCCAGGATTCAGGCGTAAAGATTTAGAGGCCTGAATACGCGTGCAACCCCACCCAGGCTCTAAGGGCAAAGCATCGCTTTGCGAGCCGATGGTGCCGATGCCCGCCCTCGGGCTCGGCCGATTCAGCCCGAAATAGGCTTAGAGACCTGAGTAAGCGTGAAGTCCCTTAAAGAACAAGTTGACGACCGTGTAGTTGAAGATAATTGCCGCGTAGGCCACGATCGAGAGCCACGCAGAACGACTGCCTCGCCAACCGCGGGTCGCGCGCGCGTGAATGAAGCCTGCGTAGAGCACCCAGATAACGAGCGTCCAAACTTCCTTGGTGTCCCAGCCCCAGTAACGGCTCCAGGCACGCTCGGCCCAGATCGAACCTGCGATGAGGGTGAAGGTCCAGAACACGAAGCCAATGATGGCCATGCGGTAAGAAAGGTCTTCGAGTCGCACGGCATCTGGGAAGCTCCGTAGGAAACGCAGTGTGCCGGTTTCGCCAGCCTTCTGTGCATTCTCCCGGCGATTCTGCATCAACTGCAAGACCGAAAGCCCAAACGAGAGGGTCAAGAAGCCAACGGCGAGCACCGCCACAGTGATGTGAATCACGAGCCAGTAGGTATCCAACGCCGGAGGCAGCGGAACAATTGCGACGTAAAAGTTGACCTTGGAGACACCGAGAAACAGCACTGTGAGCCCGGTAACGAGCGAACCTAGGTAACGCACTTCAACGAAGAACTGCGCCAGGATGAAGACCGCAACTATCGCGGTCGTCGCGGTCAGGGAGAACTCATACATGTTCGCGTATGGCAGGCGCTCTGCCGCAATGCCTCGCATGATGGTCGCACTGAGGTGCAGCACGAAACCAAGCACCGTAAGCGCAAAACCGATGCGCAGCGAGCGACTACGCACCACGGTCTTGCCCGCGGCATTCACCTCAGGCGCTGCCGCATCGTCGCCGCTTCGGTTGGCCAGATCGACCACATAGAAGACGAACGCGATCGCGTAGACGGCCATTGCCGAATAGAGCGCGATTGTTGAATATTGTTCGAGTTGTCCAAGCAACTGCAGCACGATTCCTAACCCTATCCGCGGCTGATTACAGCAGGCTGAGAGTCGGCACAGCTAAGAAGAAGAAACGAGCTCAAACGGGAATCGGGCCGAGCGAACGACGTTGCTGCCGCCCACAAATCGATCCCCGGTCTCGTACCCGGGATTTGCCGAAACCACGACACAACCGTTCGAATTCACGAGCGCCGCACCCTCAAGCCGAGAGAGCAACGGCAGTAGCAGATCCTCGAGAGAAGCCACGAGCACATCCGCGCAAATGACGCCCACAAATTTGTCTTCGAGCAGCACCGGAATCGACGTTGTCAACGTGATCTCGTTGGAGCACAGGTAGTCGACAAACGGGCCAGCGATGTGCCCCTTGAGCGTCTCTGCCGGCACCCGAAACCATTCGAGCCGTTGCAGATCAATCGCCGCCTGACCGGGCCCAAAGGTAGATGAGGCGAGCAACGAGCGGTCAGGCCCTTGCCACCACGCCAATGGATTTCCCTCGGTGACAATCGCGTCGGTTCCGCAGAAACCAGCGCCATAGAGAGGCCGGTCGGTCGATTCAAGCACCGCATGCGCCTCTTGCTCGATCATCGAGGTGAGTTGCGCACCGGTGAGGGTGCCGCGCGCGAGCCGTTCCTTAAGCTGCACCTGCAGCCGCGGTCGCCACGCTTCGAGTGGTGCAAACACGCCGTCAACAAACTCGTCGAAACGCGCGATCAGCGCCTCACGTGTTTCCTGCTCTTCCGCGTTCAAGGTGCCTCCCCCGTGAAGCTCGCTGACCCGCTTTGGTCGCGATATCTCTCCAGTGTGGCACGAGGATCGCCAGAAGCCGAAGCTTCGAGCAACTCTGCACGCAACGCACCGATCCAGCGAACCGAACTTCTGATGCTTCCACGTACAACCTCACGGGTTTTTGCGACGTCCCCCTCTCGGGTCGCATCGATCTGGGCCATGAGCGCATCATGGGTGAGGTGTCGCTGCACGGTGTGCACGTCTTGGAGCGCAAGGAGCGGTGTAAATTCGGTCTGGATCCGCACGTGTTCCGACGTGAGTCGCACGGATTGGCTGAGTGCGGCGAGCTCGAGCTGCACATCGGTGATGCGTCGTCGCCACGCCCCTGCGGGCAAATCGCGCGACTCTGCGAGCACCTCTTGCACCACATCGAGCTCGTCAGAAGTTGCTCTCAGGCAGGCGTATTCGGCACACGCCGACACAATGACTTCGTAGAGCACACCGAGGTCGGCAAGGGCTACGCGGGGCATCGACATCAGCGATTTTGCGTTGACTTCTTCAACCACTCCGGGGCTGGAGCGCACGAAACTTCCGCCGCCACGACCGCGCTTTGTATCGATGAGACCCCTGTGCCGAAGCGTGCCGAGCGCCTCGCGCACGGTGACAACCGCGACACCAAAAAGACCTGAAAGTTCGTTCTCGCTGGGTAGTCGCTCGCCCTCGATAAATGCGCCGGTTGAAATGGCCTGCATGAGGCGGGTTTCGACGAGTTCTGCACGCCCTTCGTCACCGATTGGCGCGAATGCCGCGGTGCGCAAACGGCTCGAAACAGGTGATGTTGAAGTTGATTCCACCCTGTCCCCTCTCGAGATTTTGCTTCGCTGCACCCACGACGCTACAACGAGTCTGCCAGTGAGTTGATGGGTAGCCGCTGTGCACGCGCCGCACTGCGCTACACCTGTCGTAACCGAATCGTAACTTAGTTTCGATCAACTCGATGCTTAAACATCTTAAATCCTATGTTATGGTTTCTAGCATTCCAACAACGGCGTTTGAGGAGTGAGCAATGACGCACAATGAAACAACAGATCCCGCAGAGGGTTTCGATCTCGGTAAGTCACGCGATCGCATGCACGAGAATCACACCACCATGCTGCAGACCGCAGATGTGGCAGTTTCTGTGCAGAAGGTAAAGAAGCAGTTCGGCGACTTCACCGCAGTCAAAGATCTCGACATTGAGATTCGCACTGGCGAGTTCTTCTCAATGCTCGGCCCCTCAGGCTCGGGTAAGACCACCGTGCTTCGCATGATTGCTGGCTTCGAAGAGCCCACGGCAGGCAAGATTCTCTTGCACGGGCAAGACGTGACCAAAGCCGCACCGTTCGACCGCGAGGTCAACACCGTGTTCCAGGACTACGCACTCTTCCCCCACCTATCAATCGCAGAGAACGTGGCATATGGCCTCACTGTTCGCAAGGTCGACAAGAAGACCCGCACCAAGCTCGTGGGCGAAGCACTTGAACAGGTTCGCCTGAGTCACATTTCCGACCGTCGCCCCTCGCAGCTTTCAGGTGGGCAACGACAGCGCATCGCCCTGGCACGCGCCCTGATCCTTCGCCCAAAGGTGCTTCTACTTGACGAGCCCCTCGGAGCCCTCGACAAGCAACTGCGTGAGCAGATGCAGATCGAACTCAAGCAGATCCAGCGCGAGGTTGGCATCACCTTCGTCTTCGTCACTCACGACCAGGAGGAGGCACTGACACTCAGCGACCGCGTCGCCGTCTTTAACAACGGCAAGATCGAACAGGTCGGCGCACCCCGCGAGGTATACGAGTTTCCCGAGACGGAATTCGTGGCCAGCTTCCTTGGAGTCACGAACCTGCTCAGCTCCGAGGTTTCGAAGCGTCTGCTCGACGACGCCCGCGTGCACAGCCTGCGACCAGAGCGCGTACACGTCGCCGACGCTACGTCTCCGATCACCATCGGAGAAGTCTCGGTTGCCGGCACGATCGCCGAGATCGTCTACGCCGGTGCCCACACTCGCTACCTCGTCGACACCGAAACCGGAATGCGTTTCATCGTCGAGAAGCAGAATTCGCATACCCCGCGAACCGAGCCGAGTGCCAGCCGTGGCGACAGCGTGAGCCTGCGATTCCAGCGCGATCACGCTACGCCGATCCCGGCAGCAGCAGCAGCTCACTCCCAGGCGGCCGCATAACCCCCGCGGCCCCAACCACCCATACTCTCCCTACAAATCCCACCGAATAGCACCATCCACCACCAATGCCCATCCGGGCACATCACCTACTAAGGAGTAGAGATGAACAAGAAGAAGTTTCTGGCAGTACCCGCTGCCGCAGTGGCAGCATTGGCGCTGGCACTTTCCGGCTGTGCGAGCGCTGACTCGACCGGCGGCGCCACCGGCGAACTCAAGATTGATGTTCCCGACATCCCGATGATCGAAAAGCTCGGTGACTTCGAAAAAGAGGTCAACATTGTTGCTTGGTCTGGTTTCGTTGAGCCCGCTTGGGCGGACCAGTTCACCGCAGACACCGGCTGCCAGGTCAACCGCAAGATCGCTGGCACCAGCGACGAGATGGTGCAGCTCATGCGCACCGGCAACTACGACCTCGTTTCAGCTTCGGGCGATGCGAGCCTGCGCCTGATCGTTGGCGGCGACGTGCAGCCACTGAACCAGGAGCTCATCCCTAACTTCGGTGACGACATCGTGCCCGGCATGAAGGGCCAGATCTACGACACGCTTAATGGCAAGACCTACGGTGTACCGATTGGTCGCGGCGCGAACATCTTGCAGTACAACACCGACGAAGTGAAGGATGCGCCTCAGAGCTGGAACGTCGTCTGGGAAGAAGACTCACCCTACGCCGGCAAGATCATCGCGTATGACGCACCTATCTACATCGCCGACGCAGCTGTCTACCTGATGGCTACCCAGCCAGACCTCGGCATCACCAACCCGTACGCGCTCGATGAGACCCAGCTCGCAGCTGCGGTAGACCTGTTGAAGCAGCAGAACAAGATCATCGGTGACTACTGGGCTGACCCTGTAGTGCAGATCACCGCGTTCAACGGCGGCGACGTGGTCGTCGGCACCTCATGGGAGATCCTGCGGAAGCTCGCGGACAACCCGTCACTCGCAGGCACGCTACCCACTGAGGGCTCGACGGGCTGGTCAGATGCTTGGATGCTCGCCGCGAAATCGTCTAACCCCAACTGTGCATACGCATGGATGGACTACACCAGTTCGCCCGAGGTAAACGGCGCAATCGCAATGAACTTCGGTATGGCTCCGGCCAACGGCGCGTTCTGCGAGATCAGCGACGAAGCTCGTGCACACTGCGATGAGTTCAACGCCACCGATGAGGAGTACTTCTCGAAGGTCTGGTTCTGGACCACCCCGATCGAGCAGTGCATCGATGGTCGCACTGACGTGAAGTGCACCAACTTCCAGCAGTGGACCGACGCTTGGCTCACCGTTAAGGGTTAAATCCCGCACCCGGGTTGGTGATCCTCGACCTTCAATTTTCGAGGATCACCAACCCGGATCCCACCACCCATCTCCTTTGATCGCGCTCTGCGAGATCACCCCCAAAGTCCCACCCAGCATTCAAGGAGGAACGCCGTGGCCACTCAGCTCTCTTTCCCGACCAGGCCGAAGCCGCTTTCTACAGCGCTGCATCGTCACCCGAAGGGGCGGCTCGTCTCATTACTCACACTTCCGATGGTGTGGCTGGTGGGTGTCTACATTCTTTCGCTGGCGCTCCTGCTCGTCACCGCCTTTTGGCTGACCGACCCGTTCACCTCGAAGGTGAAGCCCGGGTTCACGCTCGATAACTTCGCCAGCATCTTCACCGTTCCGGCGTACCTCGCGACCGCGTTCCGTACCCTCGGTATCGCCGCCGCGGTCACCGCAATCTGCGCTGTCTTCTCCATTCCACTTGCCATCTTTATGGCGAAGATGGCAAGCCCCTGGTTGCGCTCAGTTCTCGCGGTCGCAGTCACCCTGCCCCTCTGGGCTGGTTACCTGGTCAAGATCCTCTCCGTTCGAATCGTGTTCAGCGATGGTGGCTTCTTCAACTGGTTGTTCGGGCCGCTCGGTATCGAGAGCCCAGGCTACGGCGTAACCGTCACCATCATCACACTCGTGTACCTCTGGTTCCCGTACATGGCGATTCCGGTATACACCGCGGTCTCGCAGATTCCCACAAACCTCTTCGACGCATCTTCAGACCTCGGGGCAAAGGGCATCCGCACTATCACCTCGGTTGTTGTTCCGCTCCTGAAGCCCGCACTCATCGCAGGCTCGATCTTCACCTTCTCTCTCAGCCTCGGTGACTACATTGCGGCAAAGTTCGTAGGCGGATCCACCCAGATGATCGGCACCATCATCGCGCAGAACATCAACTTGAACCCACCGGTCGCCGCCGCTTTCTCGGTCGTGCCGATCGTACTTGTGCTCGTCTACCTACTCGCAGTGCGTCGTACCGGCGCGCTTGAGAACCTCTAGGCCAAAGGAGGCCCGACATGCTCCGTCTCGGTCGCGGCACAAAAATCACACTCACTGTGGTTGCCGCTCTCGTCGTAATCAGCACCTATATTCCGCTGCTCGTGATCGTCATGAACTCGTTCAACGCAAAGCGAGTTGCGGGTTGGCCCGTGGTTGACTTCTCAACCGAGTGGTGGGTGAAAGCCCTCACCAACCCCGCCGTGCACGCGGCAGTGCTGAACTCGGTAGTCGTGGCGAGCTGCGCCACGGTGATCGCGTTGATCCTCGGCACACTCGCTTCGTTCGGACTGCAGCGGTTCAAGTTCTTCGGCCGCGAGGTTGTGAACCTGCTCATCATCCTGCCGATTACCCTCCCCGGTATCGTCACCGGTGTTGCCCTGTCGAACACGTTCTACTCGGTGCTCGATCCGATCGGCATCAAAGTTGGGTACGCGGGCATGATCATCGCACACGCCACCTTCTGTGTCGTGATGGTGTTCAACAATGTGATCGCTCGCTTACGCCGCATGAACCCGAACCTCGAAGAGGCATCGATGGATCTCGGTGCCGGCATCAGCCAGACATTCCGTATGGTGACCTTCCCTCAGTTCCGTAGCGCGTTTATCGCTGGCGGCCTGCTTGCCTTCGCGCTCTCGTTCGATGAGGTCGTGGTGACGATCTTCACTGCTCCTCCTGGAGTAGAGACCGTTCCGCTGTGGATCATGAACCAGATGGCCCGCCCGAACGAGGCAAACCAGGTGAACGTCGTCGCGACGATCATCATCCTGATGTCGCTGATTCCTGTCTACTTCTCGCAGAAGGCTTCGGCTGCGGCCGACGCAAAGTAGCTCGCTTGGGGCGATTCGCACGGGTGCTGTTCACGACAAACAGTGCCCGAGTGAATCGCCCTTAGAACATCTCCGAAACAACTTGGCACGATGCGTTCTTGATCACGTTTCTCAGGTACAGGCCCTGGGGACACTCACTCGGACAGACAAGTCGGAGTGCACATACCCGAATGTACGCGCCTGCCCAACCAGTGCCGATCGCAACAACCGCTCATGTGGGGGTGATGTTGTTGCGATCGGCACTACTCTTTTTGTCACGACGGTTACAACACCAAACTTCTTCCCGCAGGGCATGTATACCTTTGCCTCACGCTGCCCTGGGGCAAGAACGTCCCGTTACACAAGTAATACCGGCCTACAACCGCTCACGGTGCTGCTCGTGCAGCACTTCAACCGCACGCTCGAGCGACGGGTCGTCACCGCGGGCAAGGGCTGCGTACTGCAGGGTCACGCCGTCTTCGCTCTGCACAGCCTTCACCCAGACGCGTCGACGCGGCACGAAGAGCGACGAAAGCAGACCAAGTACCGCGGCAACCGCGGATACGAGGATCCAGGTCTGCGCCGGGTTGCGCATCACATCGAAGGCCGCATATCGAGGCGCAGCATCGAACGAAATGGTGCCCATGCCTTCAGGCAGATCAACGGTGTCGCCCATTCGAAGTTCAAGCGATTCCCCCTCAACCGCACGGCCGGTGAGTTGCTCCATGTTGGTCGTGTCCAGCGAGTACACCGACTGGGGCACACTGCCGTCGATCCCAAGGTTGCCCACGAACACGTCGAGGGTAAGCACAGGGTTTTTCAGGTCGGGGTAGTTGGAGGTGAAGGCACCAGACTCAAGTTCAGCCTGGCTCGGGTAAAAGAAACCGCGCAGCCCGAGCTGGGTCGACTCGCCATCGCGCTCGATACCAAACGGCACCTTCACGACGCCAAGCGAAGTAAGGTTGGTGTCCTGCGGAATGAATGGCATCGACTCCGAGTACAGCACCACACCTTCCGGGTCGCGCACGGTGATCGTCGGCGCATACCCGTTCGCGAGTAGGTACAGCGGCGAACCGTGCACGCGTAGCGGGTGATTCACCCGTACCAGCGCGTCGCTCTCCACACCTTCTGGCGAGGTAACCGTCATATTTGCGCGGAACTCTCGCACAGCCCCGAGAGCTGCCGGGTTGCCTTCTTCTTCTCCGATGTAGTCGACCTCAAAACTGTCGAGCTTCACTGAGAATGCCTCAAGCGTCTCGGGGTTGAAGTACGTGCCCGAGGTCGCAGAATCGTAATCGATCAGCTGGTTCACGAACGACTGACCTTCAACGAGTACGCGCTGGCCGTTGAAGCTGAACATTCCACCGATCGCAACACTGACCAGCACACCCACGAGCGCAATATGGAAGAGGAGGTTGCCCGTCTCCCGCAGGTAACCGCGTTCGGCCGAAACCGACACATCGGTTGTGCCACGCCTGGTTACCCTTTGAATTTCGGTCCGGTAGTGCTGTTTGCGAAGCAATGCTTCAGCTTCGAGGATCGCCCGCTCAGCAAACTCTTCACGCTCTTCGGCTGTCGCCGTCGGGTTGGTGATGCGCTGCTCAGTGAATCCTGCCATGCGCTGCAACCGTGCTGGGGTGCGCGGCGGGGTACCTCGCAGCGCCCTCCAGTGATGCGCGATCCTCGGCAACACGCAACCGATGAGTGACACGAAAAGGAGCAGATAGATTGCCGAGAACCACACCGACGAATAGACATCGAACGCTTGAATCGGGAATGCGTCGAGCACCTTGAATAGGTCTGGGTGATCCTGTTGATACTGGATCACACCGTTCGGGTCTGCGCTACGCTGCGGCACGAGCGAGCCGGGAATTGTCGCGACCGCAAGCATCAGCAGCAGGAAGAGCGCGATTCGCATGCTCGTGAGCTGGCGCCAGAACCAGCGCAAGTAGCCTCGGATACCAAGCTCTGGGGAGGTGACTCGCGTACGTTCGCCACCAGAATCTACTGCACCAACAGAGGCCCCGTGAGTGCCGTCGTCGTAATCTTCGGGCCGCCCAGTACTAGCGGTTCCGCGGTCTCGTCCAGCGTGCGTGCGCTTAGGCGAGTTCAAGTTATCGTTTGAATCAGAGGATCGTGGCAAAGTTCCCCATCACCGCCTGCAGTGAGAACATCATGCGACTCCAAATTCCGGTCACCATCAAGATGCCGATGAGGATCAGCAGCCCGCCGCCGATCAGGTTCACGGCGCGAATATGCCGCTTAAAGAATGTCATGGTTTGCGTCATCCAGCCGAAGCCGAATGAGGCAAGCACGAAGGGAAGCCCGAGGCCGATGCAGTAGGCGAGGGCCAGGATCGCAGCCCGGCCAGTAGACCCGGTCTGCATGGCTAGCGCGAGCACTACGCCCAGCGTCGGCCCCATGCACGGCGCCCACCCAATTGCGAAAACTATGCCCAGCACCGGTGCTCCAGCGAGGCCCACCTTCGGCTTCAGTTTGAGCCGTGTTGTGCGCTGCATCGAAGAGAATGCGCCCATGAAGACAATGCCCATGAGAATGACAATCACGCCCATCACTCGAAGAATGATGTCTTGCCACTGCCACAACCAGGTGCCAAGCGACCCGGCAAGAATATTAATCAACAGGAATATGAGCGTAAAACCAAGCACGAAAAGCAGAGACCCGAGCACCATGCGGCGGCGCTCACGGTGCTGCGCAGAGGCGGGGTCAGCCGCGGCCGAAGTGTTCGAGTCGGCAATGCCTGAGACATAGGCAAGGTACCCAGGGATGAGCGGCAACACGCAGGGAGAGAGGAACGAGACGAGCCCCGCGGCAAGCGCAATCAACGAAGCAACGAGAAGTTGCCCATCGGCAACAATCTGTTCAAGACCCACGTGTGATCCCTAGCTCTCGTCCAGGGTCTCTTGTACGAGAGTTCGCAGCTGAGAGGCAGCAGCCAACTGGCCGACAATGCGGTGCGCAACCCGCCCCTCGGCATCGAGTACGAGTGTCGTCGGTACAGCATTCAGCGGCACTTGGCCGGCGAATGCGCGCTGGGCCTGGCGATCCCCCGCGCTATCCATAATCGAGGGATATTCGATACCGAACTCTTTTGCGAACTGCGCGGCCTGCGCGTTCTGGTCACGAGTGTTTACACCAACAAACTTCACGCCTTGAGGTTCAAACTCGTTGTACACCTCGACGAGATCAGGAGCCTCTACCCGACAGGGCGCGCAGCCCGCGTACCAAAAATTCACGACCGTGACGGCACCAATAGTCTCTGCAGAGCTGAACTGCTCGTCGAACTCGGTCACGCCCTCGAATACGACCGGGTCAGTGCGATCCTCGACTGCAAAAGATGTCGTTGAACCGTCACCGGCGACATAACCCTTATCGCTCGATTCGCTCCACTGCTTGCTTAGGGCATCGCCCTCGCTTGAGCAACCAACGAGCAAGAGAGCTGCGACCAGCGGAAGCGCGGCCACGCCCAAACGCCTTCGCATCACACCGCACCTACGTCTGTTGAATCCAGCATCAGATCAGCTGCTGGCGTTCGGTAGTCAATCTCGAACCAGCGACCGCTGCGACGCTCGAAAGTGGTGATGCTCGACAGTTCGCAGCGACGCTTCGCCGGGTTGTGAAACAGCGGCTCGCCGTTGATGTCCCGATGTGCAGCCCAGACGACAGCCTGGTGACTGACCATCACGATGTCGCCCTTGCGCTCGGCCTCCCGAGCTGCTTCCCACGCGTCGTCCATCGCTTCGCGAACCCGATTCGCAATGCTGCGATAGGGCTCACCCCAGCTCGGACGGAAGGGGTTTACGAACCGGTACCAGTTCTTGGGGTTCTTGAACGCCGCGCGCCCAACGGAGCCCTCGAACGCGTTCGTCGGCTCGATGATACGCTCGTCCGTCAAGATTGGCAGGTTAAAAGCCTCGGCGATCGGGGCCGCGGACTGCTGCGCGCGCTCAAGCGGAGACGCGATGACCATCGAAACTGCGCGATCACTCGCGGCCAGTTCTTGCGCAGCGGCCTCGGCCATCTGCTCACCCAGATCTGAAAGCCGAAAGTCCGGCAGACGACCGTAAAGTACGCCCTCGGGGTTAAAAACCTCTCCATGGCGCACTAAATGCAGCTGTTTGTCGCTCACGATTCCATTCTAGGTTTATGCCCCTGGGAAATCGCGGCGATGCTGGCAGCGGTTAAGCACGCCCAATTACGGCATCTACCGTGGCACTAGACTGTAACGATGCAAAAGCGTGTGTTGATCAAGGATCTGGCCGCCCACGAAGACGGCGCCGTTCGCGTCTCAGGGTGGGTCGAAAAGGTGCGCGACCAGAAGTTCGTGCAGTTCGTCGTGCTTCGCGACGAGAGTGGTGCAGTGCAGCTGGTAAACGGCGGTGTACTGCGCGAGGCTGATCCCGAGAATCCGCGCAGCGACATCCTGCTCGAGCGCACCGGCACCATCACCGAACTGACCCACGGCACCTTCGTGACCGTCACTGGCGAGTTGCAGCACAACGAGCGCGTGAAGCTCGGCGGCGTTGAGATCCAGATCGACAAGATCGAGGTCGTCACCCGTGCCCTCCCCGACAACCCGGTTGCCGACGATTCAAACATCGACGTGCGCCTCGACTGGCGCTTCCTCGACCTGCGTCGCCCCGAGCAGAACCTCGTCTTCCGCGTACAGACCACCTTCTTGCACGCGCTGCGTCAGGTGTGGGTTGATCGTGGTTTCATCGAGATTCAGTCTCCGAAGCTTATGGCGTCGGCGAGCGAGTCGCGCGCAGAGCTTTTCGAGGTCGAGTACTTCGAGGGCAAGGCGTTCCTCGCACAGAGCCCGCAGTTCTTCAAGCAGATGGCGCAGGCCGCCGGCTTCGGTGGCATCTTCGAGGTTGGCCCGGCGTTCCGTGCTGACCACTCGTTCACCTCGCGTCACGCAACCGAGTTCACTTCAGTTGACAGCGAGCTGAGCTGGGTCGAGTCGCACGAAGACGTGATGGAGCTGCACGAGGAGCTCATGGCCGCGGGCCTCTCTGCCGTCAAAGAGAAGCATGGCGAAGAGATTTCGAAGCTCTTCGGCGTCGAGGTCGAGGTGCCGGTCCGTCCGTTCCCGCGCATCCCTCTCGCCGAGGCGAAGGAGATCGTCAAGGAGCGCGGCTACGAGGTGCCCCGTGCTGACGCCGACATGGACCCTGAGGGCGAGCGCCAGATTTCGGCGTACGTCAAGGAGAAGTACGGACACGAGTTCGTCTTCCTCACCGACTACGCGGCGTCGATTCGCCCGTTCTACCACATGCTGAATGAGGATGACCCTTCGGTCACGAAGAGCTACGACCTCATCTTCCGCGGCACCGAGATCTCAACCGGCGCGCAGCGCGAGCACCGCATCGAGGTGCTCGAAGAGCAGGTAAAGGCCAAGGGCATGGACCCGGCAGAGCTCGGCTTCTACCTCGACTTTTTCCGCTACGGTGTGCCGCCGCACGGTGGCTTCGGCATGGGCCTCAACCGAGTGCTGATGCTCCTGCTGCACCAGCCTTCGATCCGTGAAACCACGTTCTTGTTCCGGGGGCCGAATCGTTTGCTGCCGTAACAGTTTGCGATTCCAAACCGGGCGAGGCCGAGACGGCCTCGCGACGCGGCGAGCGAAGGCCAGAAATTGCTTTCGCTTTCGAGCGCCACGCCCCCACCGTCTATTGCCGTAGCACCTGCGGTTCGATAGCTTCGATTTATTCGAGGATCAAGGCCTCGCAGCTCTCACGAGCCGCGGGGCCTTTCCCGTATCTGTTCGCCGAACCGTACCCTTTTCGCCCAGCCGCAAAGCGTTCTCCCGTAAAACGGGGTGCACTTCGGCGAAAGGTATGCGGCTCGGCGTCATTAGTCGGTCCAACGCTCTACGTGCGTGAAGCTGCCGCGAGCCCTTCAACGATCGCCGCGATGTGCGGGGCATCAGTGCCACAACACCCACCGAAGATTCGTGCCGAGGGCGCAAGCGGTCGCAACTCAAGCACAGCCTGCGCGAAGGCAGCCGGGTTATCCCCCGGGCCTTCCTCGCCATGACGCGCTGAGTTCAACCTGAAGCCAATCACGCGGCTCGAAAGTAAGCGGGCCTCGGCTTCATTCAGCTCGCGCCCGCTGAGAGCACGCGCCACCTCGCTCGGGTGCGCACAATTTACGAGGTAGCCGAGCGGATACGATTCAGTCGCTTCTTCGACTTCGAGGATCGCCTCTGCCAGCGTTACTCCGCCAGGTAGGTGGCCATCGGCTCCAACTGCGAATGAAACAGTGACGGGTATCCCAATTTCGCGAGCCGTCCGCACGATTCCCGTTGCCTCTGCTGCATCGGACATAGTGACCGCGCTCACGCGATCGACCCCGCCTGCGGCGAGCGCGCGTATCTGTGGGGCATGGTAGTCGGCGGCTTCTGCGGGTGTCATGCTGGTAGCGGTATCGGTTGCCTCATCGTCGTAGCGCGGACCGATGCAGCCACTCACGGTGAGGTCGAGGCCGGGCGCGAGCTTCTCCGAAGTCTCGCGAACGAGCCGTGCAGCTGCTTCATTGATCCGAGTGAGGCCAGCGAGGTCGTAACCAAGAAGCCGACCCCAGTCGGGGCTCGCTCTCCAGGTCGGCGTATCAAGTACGAGCGGCGTCCCCTCGCTTGCCGCCAGCTGGATGAACGGCCGGTAGTACTCTTCGAGGGCGGCCCTACCCTCGTCAGTGTCAAGTAGCGCGAAGGCTGCAAACTCTCGGAGCTCTATGCCGAGCCGCTCTTCAAGCGCGGTCTCGATACCCCCGTCTGCAATCGAGACCTTCGGGGTAGCCAAGGCATGTGGCGAAACGTCGTTGTCCGTCATGTGGCCAGCCTAGTGGAACGAAAATTAGCTTGGTAACAGCTACGATGCGATGGGGGTAGCTGGAGCGCAACCTGAAAATGCTACGATCCCCCACGTTCCTTTGACACCAAACCAGTCTGACTTCCAGTCGTTCTCACCGTTGGGGCCACTGTACCTAATGTAAAGGGTCTTCGTACCACCGAGCAGCAACCCCAGCGCACCGGCGTTTACTACTGTTTTTTGCATTCCAGGGTTGTTCTGAACTGGCGTGGTCACAACCGTGTCAGCAAGGAGAAGCCCAGTGATTGGCTGGAGTATGCCTGTTGCATCGAGTTGCGCGTAGTCGACTATGAGTTCGCTCGCGTTGGGAGCTTCTCGCCAATTGATTATAAGACTCGCTCCAAGGCTAAGGATACCTGTGCCTGAGCAGCTAACATATGTGGGCTTTGGCACAACGATTGATTTGAATGTACCCATGCCAACTTCAGCGTCAACCCAACCAGCCTCGGTCTGCTCCACCGGAGGCGCCGCGAGCACAACACACAGCGCAACCGCCGCGACCACCGCCGCAGCCCGCCGACGCAACACCTCAGCCCTCACGACCCAGTCCTCACGATTCAGCCCTCGCGTCGCTACGCCGAGCAAGCCGTGCGGCCCCAGCAACAAGCAGCCCAACAGACACCGCCCCCACCGCAAGCCACATCGAGAGCGGGTAGCTGGCTCCGGTGCGCGCGATCATTGCGATCGTTCCGGGGCCGACGGCAACCGAGTCGCTGTGCCCCTCGGCACGAATCTCAAGCGAGACCGTCCCTTCGTTCAGCTGAGGCACGGTCGCGGACACGAGGATCCAACGCTCCTCAGAATCTCTCATCACGCCGATTACCTGCGGGCCGGTGTCAACTGGCACTAGCCCCTGCACCGGCACCGTGCTTTCGACGCCGCCGCAGGTCGTACCAATCCACTTGACACTGCAGGCGCGAATATCAGCGGACAATCCCAGGCTCGCTGAGCCAGTTGCTTCAAGCGATAAGGTCACAGGCCCCGGTTCGGGGGCATCAACCTGCACCCCCACTTGCCAGAACACGGGCACTCCGGGAACCATCGAGCGCATCGCCTCTGCATCGCCAATGGAGATGAGAGCAATGTACTTGCCCTGCGCCACCTCAATGGTTTCGGCAGCCAGCACGACACGTGGCAGGGATGAACTAGCGGTCGCACTTGGCGTCGATGCAGGTGCCGGTCCATGATCCGGTGGCGCAGCATTCGCGGGAGCGGCAGGAGCCACCACAGCTAAGGATCCAACAATCAATAACGCGAGCGTGGCACTGCCGATCCTCGAAGCATCGATCTTCGTGCCGTCGCTCGCGGCAGCACCGTGTCGAGCCCGAGCTTGTCCGTCGCCTCGGCATTCAACACCGCCGTCGCCCGCGCTTCGCGAGCGGCCATTGCCTCGACTAGTTCCCGAATTGCGATCCTCGCGCGGCCAAAATGCCCAGGTAACCAGCACCGAGGCTGCAATCGTGATGCCCCCGAGCACGATCGGATTCGAGAACCACACCACGACCCTCGCGAGCCCCGGCACCGAGACCAGCACCCGCCGCGCTTCGGTCAGGGTGTAGGGCGAGGGATCCTCGGCCTCATTCGCATCGCCCCGCATCGTGATCGTGCGCGCGTCGCCCTTCCCCGTCACAGACGTCACTCGGTGTGTGACGGGCAACTTTCCCGCGCGGTCGACAGTGAGCACATCACCCACCGCAATATCTGAAGCAGGGATCTCGCGCACCACAGCAAGTGAGCCCGTGGGAATCGTGGGCGACATCGAACCCGTCTTAAACATGATCAGCGTGATATTGAAAAAGAAGGCGAGGATCACCAATATTATGCAGATGAAACCCCCGAGGGCGGCGATGTTGAGCAGGGTCGAGCCGATGGCCCTGCCGGCCTTGCTTCTTGTACTCATCTCTCACCTCACTCGCATTCGCTGGTCCAGTTTTCTCGAACGCCTTGCCGTCTCCTTAGGAATTAGAGGTGCCAGTAAAAGTCCAAGTTGCGGTAGCGTTCTTACCCTGCATGCTGTTGGGAGTGTCGACAGGGAGTTTGATCGCGAAGCAGTAGGTCACGGAAGCACTTCCAGCAGCCGGAAGCGCTTGCACCGTTGAGGAGCCGCCGGTCAGCACACTGCCATCTGCAATAACAAGCACACCACTGGCATAGGTAGTGGACTCGCAGGCACCCCCCGCCGCAATAGTACGAACCCCATAGGTGAGGTAGTCGCCGAGCCCGTTTCCCCCGTTACCTTGTTCGTAAGCCCAACCAGTATCAAACTGGAGGGGTGACGGCCAGTCAGACCCGGCATGGTTATTGCCCCCAGTCACTCATGATCCGGGGGGTGTTGTCACCGAGCCTGACCGGCATCGAGTGATCGCTAATAGGGGCTCGGCCAGGAACTCGTTCCAGGGTCGTCCGTAACGTGGATGCCGAGACTTGATGCCACCGACCTGGCCGACGTGAACCCAACGGACGGAGCAATCATGATCGAGAACTACGACCACGTCGACGTGTTCGTCGGCATCGACGTCGGCAAAGGCGAACACCACGCCGTCGCCCTCAACCGGGCAGGCAAAATCCTCTTCGATAAACCCCTGCCCAACGATGAAACCAAGATGCGACATGTGTTGCAGCACCTCAAACAGCACGGCGCTGTGCTCGTCATCGTTGACCAGCCCGCTACGATCGGGGCGCTCCCCATCGCTGTCGCTCAGGCCGAAGGAGTCCTCGTTGGCTACCTCCCTGGCCTCGCGATGCGCCGCATCGCAGACCTCCACCCCGGCGAAGCTAAGACCGATGCACGAGATGCAGCGATCATTGCCCAGGCCGCACGGACTCTTCCTCACGCGCTGCGTTCCATCCAAGTGGCGGACGAATCGGTCGCCGAGCTTTCGATGCTGTGTGGGTTCGATGATGACATTCTCGGCCAGATCACGGCGACCAGCAACCGAGTGCGTGGGCTTCTCACGCAGATCCACCCCGCTTTGGAGCGAGTGATCGGCCCACACTTAGACCACCCCGCGGTCCTTGACCTGTTGCAGCGTTACCCGACTCCCGCAGCGATGCAGAAGGCCGGCACCACTCGGTTAACGGCACGGCTCACGAAGCTCGCTCCTCGAATGGGGCATCGGCTCGCGGTTGACATCACTGAAGCGCTGCACGCACAGACCGTTGTCGTGGTCGGCACGAACGCTGCTGCGCTAGTCCTCCCGCGGCTCGCGGAACAGCTCGCGGCGTTGCGGCGTCAACGGGCAGAGATCGCGGTGATGGTCGAGGAACTCGTTGACGCGCACCCTCTTTCGATCGTTCTGATGAGTATGCCCGGAGTCGGCGTCAGAACGGCAGCGAGACTCCTCACCGAGGTCTCGGGCAAACACTTCGAATCCGCTGGACATTTAGCGTCCTACGCCGGTCTTGCACCGGTGACACGAAGATCAGGGTCCTCGATCCGCGGCGAGCACTCGTCCAGGCGCGGCAACCGAATCCTGAAACGAGCGTTGTTCCTCTCGGCCTTCGCGGCGCTCAGGGATCCCGTCTCACGCGCTTACTACGACCGGAAGATCACGCAGGGCAAACGACACAATCAGGCCCTCATCGCACTAGCGAGACGACGCTGTGATGTCCTCTTTGCGATGCTCCGAGATGGATCACTCTACCAAGCCGATCACGTGCTTGCTGCTTGACAAAGGTAATAGGGGCACCCCCCACTGTCGCACCACTCATTTGCACCGTGCCCGCCACTGTGGTCGCAGCCGTGGTCCTCACAACAAACCGTGAGTAGGTAATGCTGCCCGGTGACATGGCAGCAGCAGTGGCGGTAAATAAGAGCGGTGCAGGGGTGGCCGAATGGTCCCCGAAAGTACCATCTGCAGCACCTTCGATTGCGAAGGTGCTCGTCGCGAACGAACCCTGCGCATACTCCTGATCCGTCCATGAGGCGAGCGTGAGCGTTGCTCCCACGCCGAGTACAAGTGCACCCGCCAGAAGTGCCCGCACCCGTGTGAACCACGGGGCGGGCTGATATTTCTGGTGTCGCCCCGCGGCGCTTCGGCTACCGCGTTGCATTATTGCCTACTAGTTCGACGTTGCAGTGAATGCCCAAGTCGCGGTGGCTAGCTTCCCCTGGTCAGCTACCGTGGCTGTCGGGCTCATTACAACTTCAAAGCAGTAGGCCACAGGTGATGCACCGCTTGCGGCAACAACCTGGGTGCCGGTTGCCCCAGTGGTTAGCGCTGTGCCAGAGTTGACAACCACATTTGTTGCTGCTGCGAACGCGACAGAATCGCAAGCACCATCAGGCAAGGCAAGCGTTCTTACGCCGTATGTCAGTGATGTCCCGAGTGTCCCAGTCAGAGTGGCTCCTCCGAGCTGAACAGTTCCTGGCACCGTTGTTGACGTCGTAGAACGAACCACGAACTTCTCATAAACAGCGGCATTCGGCGACATCTGCAACGGTGTCGTTTCAAACACGAGCACAGCAGCGCCTGATTCCGTTGAATGTTCGGCAAAGTTCGTGCCGTCTAGGGACCCTTCGATACCGAAAGTACTGGAGCCGAAACTGGCCTTGACCCATTCCTGGTCAGTCCACGCCGCAAGCGTAATTGCTGCGCCGACGCCCAGCACGAGACCGCCTGCGAGTATAGCTTTCGCCTTTGTACCGAACCTCCCCCTGGATTGAGTGGTTTCAGACACATCAGTATCTAGCTTCTGAGTCACGGTGTACCCCCTTGTTCACGCAACTTTTGCTGTGTGGTCAGAGTTGACCACGATTCGCCAAAAGTGAACTCTTGGCTGAAAGAAGTGATCACACCATGTCGCTCCACAACGACTTACGGCTCAGATGTACCGCCCGATCTTTGCACGATCACTAGCGAGTCATCGATGAACGCGGCCCTGCCCTCGGGGTCGTTTACCTCCCGCTTTCGGATCTCAGCAATTCTCACGAGATAGTCCGCACCGTCGTCAGTGAAAACCGTTGTCCGCACCAAACCCAACAATTCAAGCTCTTCGTCGGGGCTGAAGAACTTCGGCCCACCTGATCCGTGCCCGTGCCCGTGTCTGTGCCCCGGGGCAGCGTCTTCAGCAGTAGCCCAAGGCGGCGGTGCGGCGTGGGAGATCAGCACGAGCCGACCGCCAGGCGCTAACCGAGCAAGCGCCGCACGCAGAATATTTTCGCGAGGCAGTTCCACCGGAGACTGTAGAAAACTCGCGGTAATTAAGTCAAATGAACCAGGGTTCCCGTCAACCTCAGCACCCGCCGCGACCCAATCAGCCAGGTCAGCGGCAATAAATTCCGTGGACCCAAACCCCTCAACAGCAACGCCCCGTCCGCGAGCGGCTTCTCGCGCTCGCTCCACCGCGGTCTCCGAAAGGTCGATGCCGGTCGCGTGCCATCCGTGCTCGGCGAGCCACATCACGTCCCCGCCCTCACCGCAACCCAAGTCGAGTGATCGCCCCGGAGGCAAGCCGGCCACGACCTCAGCCATCGTTCGGTTCACTCGCCCCGACCAGATTGGTGCCGCCCCGGCATAGAGTTGCTCCCAAAATTCCCGGGGATCCTCGTTCGCATTCTGTTCAGTGTGCTCACTCATACCCTCAGCCTGACGCATCGTATGCTGCAATCTCAAAGTATTTTGCTCTCAGCACACTTGAATCAGATCAAGGATCACACCAGCCCGAGCAGTCTCACACCTACCGAGCGAAATTCACAAGGCAGAAGAGACCGTGAAGTCCATCGCCGCACGCGCTGACACAACCGTCGGCATGTACTGCAGAGCCGGCTGATGATCGGGGTGTTTCGCGTACACCTCAAGCCCGGCCTCATCATCGAAATCGGCGATCAGCATGAGATCAAAGTTCGCACCGTCAAACAGCTCATTGCGGTGCAGGCTGAATGCGCGCACACTCGAGATCTTCTCGGGCAGTGGTTCGAGCACCTCGAGAGCGCCCGCGAGCTGGGCCTCACGCTGCTCTTTGGTCTCGCCGCTGAACTTCCAGGAAACGATGTGGCGCAGGGTCATTTTTAGGGCTTTCCTTCAGCTTTTCGGGTAAATAGTCTGGGTTTGCATGCGGCTTTTTCGAGGGCGGCGGTCAGGCGATCCTCGTCGACATGCCAAATTGTGTGTCGCCGACCGTCAATAAACACCACCGGAATGTCCTCGGAGTGCAACCTTGCGAGCGCCGGATCCTGCAAAATGTCGAGCTCTTCGAGAGTGGTTGCGATACCCATTTCTGAGGTCGAGGATCGCACCCGCTCAATTACCGCGCGAGCGTCGTCGCACAGGTGACACCCGGGCTTCGAGAGTAGCTTGATCGCAACGGTTTTTGGCACCGTTCCAGTCTAGGCAACTTTGCCTCCGCGAATTTGTCTCCGCGAAGACCCTGCGACGGGAGGTGCCTCGGGTGCCGGGCCCTGATCCTCGAATTGAAAACACAAAAGCGCCGCAACCGGGAGGGTACGACGCTTTCGCAATCCGCCTGGGCGGACTACTTTCCCTTGATCCCGCTTCTTCGACCAGCTCGTTTCGCAAATGCGTCGATCGCATCAAGAACGTCTTGCTGGTGCCAGACAGCCGGCCCCTGGTACTCCGCCGATAGGTTCAAGAACCCGAGGCTCTGCATCGCGCGCAGATCACGGTAAACGTTTGTTACTGCAACGCCGACTGCCTCGGCAGCGATTTCGGCGGTAAACACCGGTCGGCGAAGCGCGTACTCGAACAGGCGTCGTTTCGCGCTACCTGCGCGCGGTTTCACCACAGACCGCCAAGTCTCACCGATCTCATCAATGTCGGTGATCAGTTGACGGCCGTTCGGCACGGCCCGCAGCGCTGCCAGCGCGAAACTCTTGATGATCGGGGTTACGTCGCCCGCACGGTAATCCGTGAGGGCCTGGTGATAGTTCTCCACGTCAACCAGGAGGCCCGCCGAAACAGGTACCGCGACATTACGTGTCAAACGTCTGCGCCGGAGCATGGACTGAGCGAGTGCCCGCCCAGTTCTGCCGTTGCCATCCGAGAAAGGGTGAATCGTCTCGAACTGCGCATGGGCCACGGCAATTTGTACCAGCGGAGGGGTGTCGTAGCGCTGCGCGAACAGTGTCAGATCCTCAATCAATTCCGATACAAGCTCATGCTTTGGGGCAACGTAAAGCGCGCCAATAGGACTCTCTGCTCGTGTACCGATCCACACGGCTTCATCACGATACTCCCCGGGTGTGTGCTGTGGTTGACCCTCCATAAGTACACGGTGCATCTCACGGATTGCGGTCGATGACAGGTCATCAGCGAGGCTAATCGCCTTCTCCATGCTTCGTGCGTTCGCAACGATTTGTGAAGCGTTCCTCTTTCCTTTTCCACCAATTTCGGCGGTGAAGATCGCTCGTGCTGAAGCAGACAAGTTCTCGATCTGTGACGAAGCCGCTGCTTCCGACCGCAATAGGATCGGTGCGAACTCTCGCATCCGTTCGCCATGCTCGCTGTCGAATTCCCGCAGCTCGTCCTCCGCTTCTCGAGCAAGCTCACCCACACCAGAATCCGTAATCGGAGACAGCTCAGCGATCATCGGAGGAACTGCTGCACGGTACCGCTTTCCGGCATCCGATATGCGTGTTGCTGCGAGCCCAAACGCAGCAATGCCGCCTCCGCTCCAGACCAGTTCCTCATGAGCAAGAGCAGGCCAGGTAATACCGGTGTCAACCGCTGGTTGCTTTCCCTGGCTCATTCCTGCACCTAACTGATAACCGCACCGACCGCTTTTATCAAATTGATGACTAAGTGATAATAGTCACTACTTTGATTATCACTTGATGAACAAAGTCAGGCAAGACCTAGAGGGCCCGCGCTAGCACCGATCCTCGCAAGAAAACAGAAAAGCGCCGCACCCGGGAGGGTACGACGCTTTCGCAATCCGCCTGGACGGACTACTTCTTATTACGGCGCTGGTGACGCGTCTTCCGAAGCAACTTACGGTGCTTCTTCTTTGACATACGCTTACGGCGCTTCTTAATAACTGAACCCACGGTTACCTCACAAAATCTCAGGGCCGCGCGATCTGTGGCCCACAAAAAGTCAATCTTACAACGTTATGAGCGCAAGCGAAAACGCGCGACCAATTCTTTTACTCGATGCTCGGCATTTGCCACCGCGCGACCGAGGTTTTCCGCTGCCGAAGCGAGCTCGCCAGGCAGCACTTCTTCGTCACTCAGGGGCGCCTCAGGGTCGGGCATGAGTTCGCCCGTCTCTGAGACGTACTGAACCGTCACCTCGGTGTCAAAACCCACTGAGAGAAAGGGAATCACGAAGTCTTCGACCATCTCTAGCGGCTCTGGTTCGAGCGCGTAGAAGCGGTGCTGGCCCTCTTCACGCACGGTCACGAGTTCCGCCTCGCGAAGCACCTTTAAGTGCTTCGATACAGTCGGTTGGCTCAGCTCAAGACGAGCCACGATCTCGGAGACGCTAATCTCGGAATCTTGCTGGTGACGCTCAAGGAGCACCTGCAAAATGTCTCGTCGTGTGGCGTCGGAGATCACCCCGAAAATATCTGGCATGTCATCAAGGTTAGTCCAGGCGGCTCGTGAGCGTGCAGGAAAGCTTGTTCGAGGGGTAGCATGACACTCTACGAGTGACCGAAAGCCTTGTGTTTGCGGTTCGATTGCTTGCCGGCGCAGAGAGAAGGAACTGTGAGGGGACTGCCAGCGTCTAGGCGCCCTTCGGCGTCGCTGTCGCACAAGTCCTGGTTGCACGCCCTCATCCAGTCGTCGCCTCCACGCTTCGCCCTGCTCGTCTTTACTGCGCTGATCTTTCTCTGGACGGCCCTGCTTTCGCTCCCGATTGCAACCCGCAGTGGCACAATGACTCCGCTCGCCGATGCGCTCTTTACTGCGGTTTCAGCAATCTGTGTCACGGGGCTCAGCACAGTCAACATGGCTGAGCACTGGTCGCTCTTCGGCGACATCCTCATTCTGCTCGGCCTGCAAATCGGCGGTATCGGCGTGTTGACCCTCGCCAGCATTCTTGGTGTGACCGTCACCAGACGCCTCGGCCTTCGTCAACGATTGCTCGCCGCAAGCGACACAAACCCCGCACGCAGCTCAAAAGGCACCAGTGAGAGCCAGGCAGTGGGGCTCGGCGAAATGGGCGGGTTGCTCATGGCAGTGGCCCTCAGCCTGCTCGTCATCGAGGCGGCACTCACACTTCTCATCACGCCTCGCCTGATGGTTGCCGGCTACGACTTCTTGCACGCGCTTTGGTATGGCTTTTACCTCGCGGCATCGGCCTTCACGAACACGGGCTTTGTGCCCATGCCTTCAGGGCTTGAACCCTATGCCTCAGACGCCTACATGCTTGGTGTGCTCGCCATCGGCGTGTTTCTTGGAAGCATCGGCTTTCCCGTAATTTTCGCCCTCTATCGCTACGTCAAGCGCATGAGCTGGCACTCACACAAGCGCCTCGGCCTGCACTCTAAGCTCACGCTGACCACGACGATCGCATTTGTGATCCTCGGATGGATCGCAATCGGCTCGCTCGAAGCCGATAACCCAGCAACTTTTGGCGACGAAAACTTCTGGCAAACCATCTTGCAATCGGGCTATATGTCCGTCATGACCAGATCCGGTGGATTAGGCATCGTCGACCCGGCCGAGATGAACGGCTCGACGATGCTCGTGATGGACATGCTCATGTTTGTCGGCGGTGGGTCAGCCTCAACCGCGGGCGGCATCAAAGTCACGACGATCGCCGTGCTCTTCCTCGCCGCCTACGCCGAGGCCCGCGGTTACAAGAACGTGCAGGTGTTCGAGCGCAGCATCCCGAACGAGGTCGTGCGTCTCGCGGTGTCGATCGTGATCTGGGGGTCCACCATCGTCGCTATCGCAACCATCACAATCCTGCACATGACGAAACTGCCGCTCGATCTCGTGCTCTTTGAGGTGATATTTACCTTCGGTACCTGTGGCCTGTCCACCGGCCTGTCAGAGAGCTTTTACCCGACGCAGGAAAGTATGTGCTCGCGGCCACCATGTGGGCCGGCCGCGTTGGAACCGTCACCCTGGCTGCAGCAATCGCAGACCACCAGCCGCAGGCGCATGTTTAGCCTTCCAGAGGAAAGGCCGATCGTTGGTTATATTCGCAGTGACGCCCCCGTACTCGTAATCGGGCTTTGGTCGCTTCGGCGCCTCCACCGCCGGGCAGCTCGACCGGCAGAGCCGCGAGGTGCTCGTCGTCGACACTGACATGCAACTCGTCCAAAACCGGGCCGACCGCGTCACCCACGCGGTGCAGGCGGACGCCCGTTCGATGGAGGCACTACGCCAGATCGGGGCCGATCAGTTTCAGATCGCCGTCGTCGCCACCGGCGCGTCGATCGAGGCCAGCGTGCTCATCGCGGCAAACCTGGTCGACCTCGGGATCCCGCAGATCTGGGCCAAGGCGATCTCGCAGTCGCATGGCAAGATTCTTGAGCGCATCGGCGTGAACCATGTGATCTACCCCGAGCGTGAGGCGGGCGAGCGCGTCGCGCACCTGCTCAGCGGCAGCACGCTCGACTTCATTCAGTTCGACGACAACTACGTGATCGCGAAGATGTACCCGCCGCGGTCGATCCGGGGACAGTCGCTTGGGGCGAGTGGCGTTCGCACGCGATACCGGGTCACGGTCGTCGGGGTAAAGACCCCCGGTCAGCCGTTCACCCACGCAACGCAGGACACGGTTGTGTCCCCCCACGATCTGATCATCGTGTCGGGTGCGGCCGAAAGATGTGGAGCGCTTCGCCGCAATCGGCTGATCCTCGGCGCTCGGGTCACCCGAGCAGCCCCCCGAACACGACCAGAAAGTAGATGCTGCCGAAGGCCGAATTGAGCAACCTCTATCGCGTGTTTGTAAACGAGAGCCGGGGCTGCGGGGAAGGGTTACCAATTAAGCGCCCGCTTCGAGCTCCTCTGAGCGGCGCACGTTTGCGGCGAGCGCACGATCGTACAGGTCACCAAGGTTCGCATCTTGCATCACGAGGATCGCCTGCTCTGTCGTGCCCTTCGGGCTCGTTACCCTGCGGCGCAACTCAGCGGGATCCTCGCCACTCTGGCGCAGAAGTTCTGCCGAGCCAATCACGGTCTGCTGCGCAAGCAAGCGGGCCTGATCCTCGTCGAAACCAAGGCGCATAGCGGCCGCAGTCATCTCTTCCGTGTACAGGAACAGGTACGCGGGACCCGAGCCCGAGACCGCTGCGACGGCGTTGATCTGATCCTCGCGAACAATAATCGCCTTGCCCACCGTCTCAAAAATGTCGCGCACCAGCTCGACGACCTCGGTGCTCGCCGAAGCACCGCCAGCGACTCCCGCAACACCGAGCCCAACGGTCGACGGAGTGTTCGGCATCGCACGCACTACCGAAACATCGGCAGCAACGAGTGCCTCCATCGTCGCAGTTGTCACGCCTGCAGCAACGCTCACGAGAATCGTGCCCGGTGTGAGATCGGCCGAGATCTCCTTGAGCAAGTCGGCGACCATCCAAGGCTTCACCCCGACGATCACGACCTTCGCGCCCCGCACCGCCTTGCGGTTCGCCTCGGGATCAAGCTCGCTCGCATAGGCAGCTACGTCGGAAGCACCGGCGTATGCCTCTGCGCTCGCGGCCGACTTTGTCGTCACGACCACTGGCCCGTCGACCTGCACACCGGGCGCGCGCAGCCCTTCAAGAATGGCACCGCCCATAGATCCGACGCCAAGCATCGCAACACTGGGGAGATTCTGGGATACATACGCTTCGCTCATAGTCACCAAGTCTAGAACGGGGGCAGTCCATTAGCCGGATGCAAAGAGGAGCCGAGATGAACGCGAGCAGCGAAGACATTGCGAAGATCGAGGCGAGCCTACTTGAGGGCTCGAGTATCCGCCGGGTGATCGGGCTTCAGGTTGCGAAAGCGGGCGACGACCTGGTCGTGGGCGCGAAGGTTGACCTCGAATCCGAGCTGACCATGAAAGAGGTCTCGACGATTCCCGCGCAGGCGAAGCGTCGCCTGCAGCGCGCTGTTCCCGAGGCGAAGATCGTCTACATCGAGCCCGATGTGCGGATCGACCCCAATTTCACCCCGCCCACCACAAGCGCCATCGTTACCCTGTCGTACGACTAGACGCCGTCTCGCACGAGTAGATACCCACTCGTGCAACTAGCCACAGTGTCGCACGGCTAATAGAGCCTTCGACTCAAACCGCACAGAATGTTTGAAAAGGCACACGGGATAGCGATTTCCCTGTGCAGTTTCGGTCGTTCTGTGCGATTTCGACCTATGTGCGTGACGTAGCTGAGCAGCTCAATGCGCGCGGCGATCCTCGAAGAAACTCTCTAGCAGCACCGCGCACTCGTCCGCGCGCACTCCCCCGATCACCTCGGGAACCGCGTGCGGAAGCCTGCCGTCGCGCAGCAAATCGTAGACGCTGCCAACGGCACCAGCTTTTTCATCCCACGCACCGAAGATAATTTTGGGCACCCGGGCGGCGAGGATCACCCCCGCACACATCACGCACGGCTCAAGGGTGACCACCAGCGTGCAGCCGTCAAGCACGCGGTCACCAAGCACACGAGCGGCCTCGCGAATCGCGTTCACCTCTGCATGGGCTGTGGGGTCCTTCGCGAAAATGCGAGAGTTGCGGCCCGTAGCAATCACCCCGCCATCAGCGTCGAGGATCAGCGCACCCACCGGAATCTCTGACTCCGCTGCCGCAAGCCTCGCCTCGTCGAGCGCGGCGCCCATCAGCGCAAGCTCTAGCTCACTCGGGGGGACGCTGCCCATGATGGATCCTCACTGCTGTGCGCACAGACCGCAGCCCTACCTCTAAGCTTGAACCATGCGCGTTGTCATAGCGGATCACCCGCTGATCACCCACAAGCTTACGGTTTTGCGCGATAAGCGTACGCCCCCACCTATCTTCAGGCAGCTCATCGAAGAATTGATGACCCTGCTTGCGTACGAGGCGACCCGCGAGGTGCACGTCGAGCCGATCGAGATCGAGACTCCGGTTACGAAGACTACCGGCGTGCGCATTAGCCAGCCAACGCCGCTGATTGTGCCGATCCTACGCGCGGGCCTCGGCATGCTCGAGGGCATGGTGAAGCTGCTTCCCACCGCCGAGGTTGGATTCCTCGGAATGAAGCGCAACGAAGAGACGCTCATACCCGAGTCGTACGCTGAGCGCCTGCCCGACGCGCTCGACGGCCGTCAGTGCTTTGTGCTCGACCCCATGCTCGCGACCGGCGGATCGCTCGCCGCGGCGATTGAGTTTCTGTCCGATCGCGGCGCCGAAGACGTGACCGCGATCTGTGTCCTCGGCACACCTGAAGGGATTGCCGCCGTTCGCGAAGCTGTGGGCGAGCGCAACGTGACGCTCGGCGTGCTCGACGACGGGCTGAACGAGCAGGCATACATTGTGCCCGGACTCGGCGACGCCGGCGACCGCCTGGACGGCACCGTCGACTAAACGCGTCGGTCGCGCGATCCATCTGCGCGCAAACCGAACTAGCGCATCAACCAGCGCGTCATAGAACGAAACAATTTGACAAACCCGAAAAGCTTTGGTTTACTTAGGCTGATGACTGACACAAAGCGTCCACAGGCCACCCTCGAGGTGAACTTTGGGCTGGGCGGCATGACGTAGCCGCCGTAGTGTCATGTGCTGTCGAATGCACCTGAGCTAGGCGAGTAAAACAGCAAAGCATCGCTTTGCACGCCTAGCGCTCGGCGAGGTTCCGAGTACCAGCCTGCATTCTCTTCATGAGGATCGTGCACAGTGGCCGAGACCTACTCCCCTCTGGCGCAGAAGCGCCACGCAGATCGCCGTATCGCGCGAAGCACCACTCGCTGAGTGAAAGGTGAGCCGAGAAGCGCACAGCGATCTGGCACCGCACACGCGGCCTGACAGCGCCGGACGCCGCACACCACGCACTCGCGTAGCGGCACCCGCAGAAAGACAGCACAAATCACCACCGCCATCACCGCAATCCGCACAACCGCCACAGCTCAGAACGCCACCGCGACCCTCAGCGCATCGGCAGCCCCCGGCAATCAGGCAACACGCACGACCGCTCCCACCACCCTCGCCGAGGCCCGCCCCGACCTGGTCAACGCACACACTTCCGAGCGTCGCGTCCCCGAAGGCACCGAGGTTCGCGGCTTCGCACTGTACGTGGGCCTCACCGACGACAAGATCGCTGAGGGCGATCCGAAGCTTGGCGAGACCGTCTCGCAGATCAAGCAGCTCGTGGCTGAGCTCGCGGCGCCGCCGCCGGCACTTACGCTGCCGTGGCGCTGGCTCCCGAAGGCACGGGCGGCCGCGACGTTGATGTGGTGCGCCTGGCACTCGGCGATCCGGCAGCCATCGCCCGACAGAAGCAGCAGACCGCCGCCCGCGCAGACGAGGACCGCGCCGCCAGCGGCGTAACGATCGACCTCTCACGCAAGCGCGTACTGCTCAACATTGCGGCTCCCCTCACCTTCCGCGAGTTCGAGTTGCTACACAACTTCGTGCTTCGCGAGGGTCGCACTGTCAGCCGTGAAGAGCTCATCGAGCAGCTGTGGCTCGACGCGCCCGAGCATGAAACCCCTAACTAGCGCACTATCGACGCGCACGTGCGCCGCCTTCGGGTGAAGCTTGCGCACTACCAAGACATCGTTCGCACCGGGCGCGGCACGGGGTACCGCCTCGACCGTCACGCAGATGTGTCGATCCTGCACGTGGCGACTCCGAGCCCAGATATCTTCTAAAGTAAATATTCTTGGTAACGAACTGTACGAACCGCACTATGGTGCGATAGAAGTCTTTGCGCAATTTCGCCACCAAACGCTACCATTTGTTTACGCAACCCGCGATAGCTTTTGGGTACAGCGAAACCGTATTACGACAAGAGAAGAGGGTCGTCATGCCACTTTGCCCCCCGAACCCACCCGCGAACAGCCAGAACAGCCGCAACAGCCCGCTCAGTTTGAGCAGCCCACAGCTCCGGCAGCGCCCGAGGCTCCTGCAGCGCCGCAGTACACTGCGCCTCCTGCTGGCGGTTACCAGCAGCCCGCTCCGGCAGCTGCTCCTGCTGACTCAGCACTCAGCAACATCACCCTCAACTACTGGCTCTCGGTGTTCTTCGCCTGGATCCCGGCACTCATCTTCTGGATCATCGAGAAGGACAAGGGCAACCAGCGTGCTACCGCGTTCCACGTCGCGAACCTGAACTTCTCGCTGCTTCGCACCGCGGTCGGTGTTGCAATCGGCATCATCGGGCTCATCCCGTACATCGGCTGGATCATCGCGATCCTGCTGTGGCTTGCCTCGATTCTGCTCTTTGTGTTCCACATCATGGCAGCGGCAAAAGCTGCTGAGAACTACAAGAATGGCGGGTCAACCGATCCGTTCATCTTCAACTACCCGTTGATCAAGTAACGCGGTCGTTCGACGGTTCTATTGAGAGGGCTCGTCTGCTTCGGCAGATGGGCCCTCTCGCATTTCACACCACAGCGCGGGCGATATGGCGTGTCAGGCGTCGGCCTGCGTGTCTCCTCGTGCCTCGCGCTTAGCCGCACGTTGCGCCCGCCACGCCTTCCACCAAGCCCAGAACCTGGCAAGCTGCATGCGAAGCCAGCTAGTTAGTCTTCGTGCCCAGTGATATTCACTTCCGAGGATCGTCATGCCAATAAAGACGATGAGCCATCCGGGCCCGGGCAACGGCACGAGAATCAACCCGATTACCACCACGAGCACACCAATAACGGTGATGAGCACCTTGTAAACCACGTTCAGCCAAGGGCGCCTGGCGATGATCGCACGCCACTTCTTCATAAATCGACCAAATGGCCGGGCGAGCCTCTGGGCGCGCGAAAGATCGTCGTCGCTCAGATCGTTCGGATCGCCCATGTCCAAAATGTTAAAGGGTGAGCCGCGCTCTAAGCTGGGAAGGTGACCGAACGATGGCGTGATGTAGCAGGGGCCTCCGGGCTGCTTGATGAGAGCGGCAACGCTCGTCCAACAATTTTTGCAGAGATGAGTGCGCTTGCGGTGAGGACGGAGTCCGCGAATCTTGGGCAGGGATTCCCCGACGAGGACGGCCCTGAATGGATCCGTGAGGTCGCGGTCGAGGCGATCCGTGCCGGGGTAAACCAGTACCCACCCGGGCGAGGCACCCCGGAGTTGCGCAGGGCCATCGCAGAGCATCAGTCGCGCCACTACGGCATCGAGCTCGATCCCGACACGGAAGTGCTCGTCACGACGGGCGCAACGGAAGCGATCGCGGCCGCCCTGCTCGCACTCGCGGGGCCGGGCGACGAGGTCGTGACAATCGAACCCTTTTATGACTCGCACGCCGCCAGCATCGCGATGGCCGGCGCCACCCATGTCACGGTTCCGCTGGAGCCCCGTGACGGCGAGTTCCGTCTCAACACAGATGCCCTTCGCCGGGCGGTGGGGCCGCACACGCGGGTGATCCTCGTCAATACCCCGCACAACCCAACGGGCACCGTGCTGACCGCAGCTGAGCTCGAGGCGATTACGGCCGAGGCAGTACGGGTCGATGCGGTCATCATCACCGATGAGGTCTACGAGCACCTGGTGTTTGATGGAGCACGGCACACGCCGGTCGCAACACTCCCGGGAATGCGCGAGCGCACGCTGACGATCTCGTCGTCGGGCAAGACATTCTCGCTCACCGGGTGGAAGATCGGTTGGATCATGGGCCCGGCAGCGCTCATCGAGGCCGTACTCGCGGTGAAACAGTTTCTGACCTACACGAGCGGTGCGCCGTTTCAGGGAGCGATCGCGCGGGCCCTGGTCGAGGGTGACGGCGACGTTGCCGCGCTTCGCGAGACACTCGCCTACCGACGCGGGCTACTTTTGGACGGCCTCGCAGCGGCCGGATTCGAGACTGTGCGGCCTGACGGAACCTACTTTGTCTGCGCCGATGCTTCACCGTTTCTCAGCGAAAACGTACCTGACGGGGCGGCGTTTGCGCGCTGGTTGCCCGAAAACGTTGGCGTCGCCTGCGTACCGCTCAGCGCATTTTGCCGCGCGGGATCACCCACTGCAGAGGCTCTCAAAAACTGGGTGCGTTTCACGTTCGTGAAGCGGGAAGACACCCTGCGCACCGGCATCGAGCGGTTGCAGGAATTACGCCCTAGCTGAGTGGCGCGCCAATGAAGTCGGGCGGCACTGAAGCCGGACGGTGCCTGAGAACACGGCAGCCCAGTTCTCGCTTCAAGTGACAGGTTGGTCAACCTTCCACACTGACGCGAACAACGCTTACTGCCGCAGCGCTTTCCGCGCCATCGATTTGCCGATGAACTGCAGCAACTGCACGAGCACAATGATCACGGCAGTCGCCACGAGGGTCACATCCCAGCGGAAGACCTGATAGCCGCGCGTCAACGCGAAGTCTCCAAGACCGCCGCCGCCGATTGCGCCAACCATGGCTGACATGTCAACGATGCCGATCACGATGTAGGTGTAACCGAGCACGAGCGGCCCGAGAGCTTCGGGGATGAGCACAGTCAGGATGATGCGCAGTGGCCTCGCCCCAGCGGCACGTACCGCTTCGATGACTCCCGGATCCACCGCGACCAAATTCTGCTCAACAATACGCGCAATCGAGAAGACGCCGCCAACGATCATCACAAAGATGCCCGCATTCGTGCCAATAATGCTGCCGGTCACGACCTTGGTCAGGGGGCCGAGAAGTGCAACCAGGATGATGAATGGGATCGGGCGAAAAACATTGACGAGGAAGTTGAGGGTCGCGTTCACTCCGCGACTTGCGAGCACGCCCCCCGGTCGGGTGACTGAGAGCGCGAGCCCGATGAGCAGGCCCAGAATGCCTGCGATCACCAGCGTCATTGAGACCATGTAGAGCGTCTGCCCCAGGCCTTTTACGAGAAGCGGCCAGAGTGTTTCCCACGTTGCGTTCACTGGGTGACCTCCTCGATCGTGGCTTCGGATCTCAGGTCAGCAAGCGCCGCCTCGACGTTGTCGCCTCGCAACCCAAACGTGATTGCACCAAACTGCTTGCCCTGCACGATGTCGACCCCGCCAAAAGCAAGCGAAAACTCGATACCGTGCCTTGCGACGGCCCGAGAAAGTAGAGCGCCGACATCACTGTTGTCTTGCACCTGCATGTGGAAGAGGCGCTCTGCTCCCCGCTCGTGCAGAGCAGCGATCTGCTCGTCGCTCGGCACGTTACGTACCACCGTCGCGAGGAACGTCTGCGCCTTGGCAGATTGCGGGTTGGCGAACACCTCGAAAGTGCTGCCGACCTCGACCACGCGGCCCTCATCAAGCACGGCCACGCGGTCAGCAAGGGCGCGAACGACCTCCATCTCGTGCGTGATTACGACAACAGTGACCCCGAGTTCGCGATTCGTGCGCCTCAGGAGGGCGAGCACGTCAGCGGTGGTTTCGGGGTCGAGTGCGCTCGTGGCCTCATCTGCGAGCAGCACTGCCGGGCGTGCGGCAAGGGCTCGGGCGATACCCACACGCTGGCGCTGGCCACCCGAAAGCTGCTCTGGGTATGCCCAGGCCTTCTCTGTGAGGCCGACAAAATCTAGTAACTCCCAGACGCGCTCTTCGCGCTCCTTCTTCTCCCACTTCGCCACGCGCAGCGGAAATTCAATATTGCCAAAGACCGTGCGTGAGCGCAGCAGGTTGAACTGCTGAAACACCATGCCGATGTTTTCACGTACGCGGCTCAGTTGGCCTTCGCTGAGCCCGCTCACGACGTCACCATCAACCGTGACCGTGCCGCTGGTTACCTTCTCGAGCCCGTTGATCAGACGCACGAGGGTGCTCTTGCCCGCCCCTGAGTAGCCTATGACGGCAAAGATCTCTCCCCGGCGAATGCTGAGGTTGAGGTCGCTGAGGGCGGCGACGCCGGTCGTGGCCGAGCGCCCGCCGCGGGCACCGAAGGTTTTCGTCACCTCGGAAAAGCGAATGATCTCGTCGGCGCGTTCGCCCGGTGCGGTGGATTCCGATGTCACGGATTCGAACGGCTCAGAGCTTTCGGGCGCGGCGATGGAAGTTGGCATGAATTCGAGCTTGGCGTATACGCTGCCGCGCTGCGATTTGAGGCGTAACAGTGAGAAATATACTTTGCACTGCCCGTACACGGTCAGCCAGCATGGCCTGAGATACGGGGCGAGGATCGCCGCCGCCACGCCTGTCGAGACAGTGCCGATCCTCGCCCCAACAATGCCAGCCAACAACGCTACCCAACGCAGGAGACTCCAATGTCTGAACAGACCCCGACCACCCCGGCCCGCCCAGCGCGCCCAGAAAAGCCAAAGCGTCGCCTCGGGCTCTGGATCGGCCTCGCCGCAACGGTTGTTGTCGCCGTGGTTGCCGCGGTTACGATCCCCGCACTCACCGCGTCGAAGGAAGCGCCAGCTGAAGAAGGCGCAGCGGCCGTGCAGACCGTGAAGCTCGGTGTCAACGACATCGGAGCCGGGCACTGGGAGATCCTCGTCGACCTCGCAAAGGAAGAGGGGATCGACGTCGAGCTGATCTCGTTCACCGATTACAACACCCCGAACCCCGCACTCGATGCCGGTGATGTGGACATGAACAAGTTCCAGCACCTGCGCTTCCTCGGCCAGTTCAACGCTACTCAGGGCGCAGAACTCGTACCCCTCGGCTCGACCCAGATCTTCCCGATCGGCTTCTTCTCGAAGAAGTGGACGAGCGTAGATGAGATCCCTCAGGGCGCAGAGGCGACACTGTCAAACAACCCCGCGAACCAGGTACGTCCGCTGCTCGCGCTGCACAACGCGGGCTTGATCGAGTTCACGAAGCCCGCCGACTGGAGCGTCACCATCGATGACGTCGACTACGCAAAGTCGAAGCTCGGCAAGCTCACCCCGATGATCCGACCCAGACCGCTGCGTCGCTCGACTCGGTCGACATCGCCTTCGTCGACACCCCGTACCAGCTCGCTTCAGGCCTCACCCTCGAACAGCAGATTTACGTCGAAGACGCAGATCGCGATGACCTGCAGCAGTACGTCAACATCTTCGCCGTTCGGTCGGAAGACGCCGACAACAAGACACTGAAGACGGTCGCGGAGCTGTACCACCACCCTGATGTCGTCGCCGCAATCCAGGCGGAGAGCGACTCACAGGGCGTGTTCAAGCAGCTCGACGCAAAGACGATGCTTTCTGTGCTCGCTGCACAGGAGAAGGAATTCTCACAGCAGTAGGTTTGCGATTTATCGCTAGTGCGATGGGGCGAGGATCAGCAACGATCCTCGCCCCATCGCACTTTCTGGTGCCGTAACCGGGCCAGAGCGTAGGTCATTGTTCCTATTGAATCGGTGCGGGGAGGAGTGGCACGATGCGCGTTCGCACTCAAACCGATACGGAATCGCGGTCGAATGGCTCTAGGCGAGCTCAGCCCGCAACACCTCACCAAGCGCCCTCGCACCCGCCGCTCCGAGCGCAACCGTGTAGTGATTGAAATCGGCAAGATCGATGTGACGCACGGTCGGGTACTGCTCAAGCAGCGACCCGATTCGCTCGGGCGCGTAGAGACCGGGCGTCTCGTCTTGCAGCCCCCGAGGAACGGTCACAAACGCCACCGGCCGACCCCAGGCTTCAAGCCCGTCGAGCGCATCCGTGAGCAAAGTGCCCGTGTTCATATCGATCGTGTCATCAGTCGTTGTCTGCAAACTCGTCGCTGACTGCAGCTCGGTGCCCGCCGGCACGAGGTCGTAGGCAAAGTACTGCTCGAGTTCGGGCGTCCACTCACCAATAAACGCGGGGTGTGCCCGCCAAAAATCGAGATATGCCTCGACGTTCGCGAACCGCATTGAGAGCCGCTCAGCAGTTGCCCCGAGGATCGCCTGCACCAGTTGCTCGGGAGCCAGGTCGGCGGGCGCATCGAGCGGCAACCCACCGTCGACGAGCACGAGCCGGGGTCACTCTGCCTGGGGCAATGTGGGCCAGCGAGACGGCGACAAATGCGCCCATCGAGTGCCCCACGACGGGCACATTGTCCAGGCCGAAGTGATCGAGCACTGCGATGAGGTCTGCGGCGTGCGCCCTCATGCCCGCAGCTCCTGCAACGTCGCGGCTTGATCCTCGCCCCCGTAAATCTGGGGCGATCACTCTCGTGCCTGGGAGCTGCGCAACTACAAATGGCCACGCCAGGTGCGACGACGTGATTCCGTGCACCGCGAGCACGGTAGGCACCTCAGCACCCTCAGCGACCTCGATCGGGTCCCAGACACCTACGCGCAGTTTGCCGCCATCGACCGGCACACTGGCCGTGCGGTATTTGTGCGTAATCATCGGGAACTCCATCCGCCGTCCATCGTGTACGAAGCACCAGTGACCATCGTCGCCGCGTCAGAGGCCAGCCAGCTCGCAAGCGACGCAACCTCGGCGGGCTCGACAAGCCGCTTAATAGCGCTCTCGGTCAGCATGACCTTCTCGACGACCTCGCTCTCAGGAATGCCGTGCACCTTCGCCTGGTCGACGATCTGCTTTTCAACAAGCGGGGTGCGCACGTACCCGGGGTTGATGCAGTTGCTCGTGACACCGTGCGGGCCGCCTTCAAGCGCGGTAACTTTCGAGAGCCCCTCAAGTCCGTGTTTCGCGGCGACATAAGCAGACTTGAACGGGCTCGCGCGCAGGCCGTGCACGCTCGACAGATTGATGATGCGACCCCAGCCGCGCTCGTACATACCGGGAAGGGCAGCGCGAATCAGCAGGAATGGGGCCTCGAGCATGATGCGTTGGATCAGCCGAAACGCCTCCGGGTCGAAGTCTTCGATGGGGCTCACACGCTGAATACCCGCGTTGTTGAGCAGAATGTCGGCCTTCAGCGTGAGCGCATCGAGCGCCTTGGTGTCACCAAGATCTACCTGCCATGCTTCACCGCCGAGCTCTACGGCCGCAGCCTCGGCCGCATCACCATTGAGGTCGGCAATCACAACGTGTGCGCCGCACTCAGCGAACGCCCGAGCACAGGCCAGCCCAATGCCACTCGCACCACCGGTGACGACCGCGCGTTTGCCCGCGAGATCCTGCGGTGTCATCTGGCTTCCGGTGCTGTTGCCGGCTCCGTCATGCGTGCTGCTCATGCGTCGCTTCCCTCCGTAGGTGGCTGTTCTGTTGAAGTTTGAGGCGTGGTGGTGGTGGTCCCGACCTGAGAAGCACTGGAGTTAGAACCGGTACTGGCGCTGCCGCTACCGAGCGCGTTCGTGATGAAGCGCATCATGCCGTCGAACACGACCGCGTCTATCTTCTCGGGGGGCAGGCCGTCCTCCCCGCGCTCCCAAAGCAAGAAGCGCATGCCGATCAGCTCGCCCATTCCCATGAGTGCCCAGGCCGCGATCTCGGGGTCGAGGCCAGAGTCGATCTCGCCCTGCTGTTGCGCGGCCTGCAGCCCTGTCGTATACCCCTCAACGATGCGCTGATAGTGCAGGTGCAGCACATCGGGCGAGACGAACTCTGCCTCACGCACCACACGGTAAAGAGCGGGGTGCTGAGCGGTAAAGCCGAAAAAACCTTCGAAGCCCTTTCGCTCAGCTTCGATACGGTTCGCCGCGCCCGCCATCGCTTCAGTCATGGACTGACGCACCCTCGTGTTGAGGTCGATCACGAGAGCCTCGAACACGGTGCGCTTACTGTCGAAATAGAGGTAGAACGTGCCAAGCGCCACCCCGGCGGCCTCAGTCACCTTTACGATTGAGGCCTCGGTGATAGCCGTGCTCAGCGAAGACTACTTCTGCGGCCTCAAGAATACGCCTTCTGGTCGCTTCGCCCCGTTTTGTCAGAGGGCGCCCGGTGGCCGGAGAAATGAACGACCGGCGATCCTCGCCATCAATTTGAACGGTATCAATCATTCGTGCGCCCCTGTTCTGCCAACTTGTCGGCGCTTACACTGATTATTCTGTCGGCCTGTGGTTCTGCGCTCTCGGAAAGCCGCGCCGCCATCAGATTCTTGGCCAACTCTCGGAGCCGTGGTCGAGCAATTTTTTCGATCGTGGATCGCGGCAACTCGTCAACAAACTGAACGTGGGTAGGCAATTTGAATCCCGCAAGCCTGGTGCGCGCGAACGCGAACAACTCGTCGACCGTGAGCGGCTGTGAGGCCACGACAAACGCAAAGCCGCGTTCTCCCCACACGTCATCCGGCACCCCGACGACCGCCACCTCAGTAATCAACGGGTGCTCGGCGAGCGCCGCTTCTACCTCTGCGGGCGCCACGTTTTCGCCACCCGACACATAGATATTCTTGAGCCTGTCGACTACACGATGAATGCCGGCTTCGTTTCGGTGCACGAGGTCACCGGTGCGCAACCAGCCATCGCTCATCGCATTCGCCGTCGCAACTTCGTCATCCAGGTACCCTGCGAAGAGGCTTGGGCCGCTAACGAGCAGCTCCCCCGTCGCCGCACCCGCAAGCGGGAGGCCACTTTCCGGGTCAGCGATACAGGTATCAACCGTCGAGTATGGGCGGCCAACCGCACCCGGGTACTGGGTCAAATCTTCGGGCCGCAAAAACATCACATTGGGTGCGGCTTCAGTAAGCCCATAGCCCTGTGTCAACGAGATCCCTCTTGCCGCCCAGTCTTCGGCGAGCCTTTCTGGAATGGTTGCCCCGCCAACAACTACGCGCTGCAGCGAACTCAAATCATAGTTTCCCGCTTTAGCCGCATCAAGCAGCATGCGGTACTGCGTCGGCACACCCATCATCGTGGTCACACCACGCTCTTGAATAAGCTGCAGCGCGCGATCCGGCTGAAAGGACCGCTCAAGCACGACCGTCGCTCCCACCCACCAGGCGAGCAGTGGCTGCACATTCCAGGCGGCAACGTGATGCTGGGGCAGTATCGCGAGCACCACATCCTCGCTCGTCATTGGCATGGCCCGGCCGAGGGCCAGGTTGTTCCAGAAGCAGCTCGCGTGAGTCAACACGACGCCCTTCGGTGCCGCTTCACTGCCAGAGGTGTAGATGACGAGCAGGGGATCGTCATTGCGTGCCGGGCGCAGGGCACGGGCTACCCGCGCCTGAGGTACGTGCTGCTCGACACCCGCGAGGCCAAGGGGAGCGTGCGGCGGGCGGGCCGGTGCTACGTCAGCAGCGTCAACGCCTAAACCGGCAGCAGCAGTGTTTGTGCCAGTACCAGTGCCAGTACCATCCGATGAGCCACCGGCCACTGCAGGTCTCACCTGCAACGTCCGCAACGCCTCACCCGCGAGTACGGCGTGCTCGTCATCAACCAGCACCAGGTCAGGCGAGCTTCTAGCAATCAGTGCGCCCAGTTCACCAGGGGTGAGCCTCCAGGAAAGCGGGATGAAAGCAATACCCGCGAAAGCACAGGCGAAGAACGCAACGACGTGGTCAACAGAATTTCCCGAGACCGTGCCGATACGCCCACCTGCCCCGTAACCCGCCCCCGCCAATCGCTCAGAGAGCGCCAACGCCCGCGAATAGAGTGTCGCGTAGTCGACCAGCACACCGCGATCATCGATCGCGATGCGCCGGGGATCACTAGCTGCGCGGTCACGCAACCAGCGACCCACAGTGTGTTCGCCCTCAGGATTCATGGGATGCTCTTTCGCCCGCGCCTAGTTGTCCAGCTCGGTAATTGTACGCCGCTCGTTGCGGCGCCAAAGCTGTCGGCAGTGCCTGCGATGCCGCCCGGCAAGAACATCACGACGAGGATAAACATAGTGCCAAGCAGGAACAGCGGCTCAGAGAGTGGGATGCGCAGAAAATCAGGCAGACCCTGAATGGCTTCAGCCTTCGCAAGCACCGTGAGTCGCTGGTCGAGCAGCGTGTAAATCACTCCGCCAGCGATTGCACCCCAGCGGTAACCAACCCCACCAAGCACGACCATGACAAGCACGGTAATCGTAAGGTCTGCCGAGACCGCCCGCGGCACGGTGCCAGACTGCAGGAGCATGTAGCCGATACCCGAAAGGCTCGCCAACACTCCGGCGATGACAAAGATGGTGAGCTTTGCCGTGTAGGGGTGCAGCCCAAGCACTCGAACGCGCTCTTCGTTCTCACGCGTCGCCCTTGCGATGTGCCCGAGGCGGCTCTTATCGACCCACAAGGCGACGAGGTACACGATGACGAGAATTGCGAGGATCACCCAATAGAGGTTGCGCGTATTGACGACGCCAACCAGCCAATCGGGCACCTGCTGGGTTGCAAGGCTCAGACCCTCTTCACCACCGGTGATCTGCGAGTTTCGTCGCACCAGCACAGAGCCAGCCTGTGCAAACGCGAGGGTCACCATGGCAAAGGGGATCCCACCAACCCGATTCGCGATCGAACCTGCGAGCAGGGCAATCACGAGACCACCAAGCAAGGCGAGCAGGGTCGCAGGCACCAGCGGCATCTCAAGGTATCGCAGCACTATTCCGAGCAAATATGCGCCAGCGCCAAATGAGAGCGCGTGCCCGAACGAAAGCATGCCGGCAGTACCGAGCAGCATGTTGTACGACAGAGCGAGAGCCGCAAACACCATACAGAGCGAGAGCAACGCGAGGCTGCCAGGCATGTAGGTCGGTGTCGGCAGAATACCTGGGATCGACAGGTTGAGTAGCGGGAGCACCGCCATCAACACGATGAGCACGGCCCCGATGATGATCGGTAGCGGGCGGCGACGCGATTCGCTCGCGTGGGCAGTTGAGAGGCTCATGCCTTCCTCCCCATCAGACCGGTCGGTCGTACGAGCAGCACGACCGCAAGCAGAATCACGACAATGAAGTCGCCGGTCCCGCCCAGATAGAAGTTTGCGAACTGCTGCAGCACGGCCACAAGCACCGAGGCGATCGCGGCACCAGCAAGCGACCCAAGACCACCGACAACGGTCACGATGAACGCGAAGATCAACAGGGTTTGCCCAAGATGGGCCGATACGAACGTCGTGTAGTGCATGGCGAGCACACCGCCGATACCGGCAGCAGCACCACCGATCGCGAACACGAGGGTGAACGCCTTGCGCACATCGATGCCGAGCGCGGTCACCATTGCGCGGTTCTCAACACCGGCACGAATGATCATGCCGTAGCGCGTCTTACGCAGAAACACCACGAGCAGAGCGAGCACGAGGCCAGCCGCGATGATGAGTACCCAGTAGATATTCGGCACGCGTGCGCCGAGCACCTCGGTAGTCTGCTTCAGCCAGCCTGGGCCGGCGATGTTGATCGGGTCCGAACCCCAGATGCCCTCGAACAGGGCGATTGCGGCAAACGAGAGGCCCACCGTGACGAGTACCTGCTCAATGTGCCGCTCATAAAGTGGCCGAATCAGCAGCAGCTCGGTAAGCGTAGCGAAGATCGCGCCGACTAACCCGCCGACAAGCACAGACACGAGCATCGAGCCCCACGAACCAACCCCGAGGGCCTGTGCTGTCTGCCAGCCGATGAACGCCGAGAGCGTGAGGAACGCGCCGTGCGCAAAGTTCAGCACGTGCATCAGCCCATAGATGAGGCTCAGCCCCGAAGCTACGAGAAAATAGAGTGCTCCGAGGCCGACGCCGGTAATCAGCGTAAGAATGATGGTGCTCACGAGTGCGCCCCCTCTTCCGCGTGCACGCCGAGGAGCTGCCTGGTGAGATCCTCGTCGTCAAGAATGTCGCGCGCCTTGCCCGTGTACACCACACGTCCGCTCGAAATCACGATCGCATCGTCAGCGAGCTGGCGAACGACCTCCAGGTTTTGTTCGACGAGCAGGATCGGCACAGTTTTTGAGGCCTCTTGCAGCGCCTCGGCAACCTCGTTCACGATCTTGGGTGCGAGACCCTTCGTTGGTTCATCGACGAGCAAGATCTTGTTGTCGTTCAGCAGCGCGCGCGCCACCGACACCATCTGCTGCTGGCCCCCCGAAAGCGTGCCAGCCTGTTGGTCCCTGCGTGCGACGAGGTCTGGAAACAGTTCAGCTACAAATTCGCGGCGAGGATCAGCCTGCCGCTCGGCAAGCGCAAGATTCTCAGCGACAGTCAGCGAGGCAAAGACCTCGCGATCCTCGGGTACATATCCAATGCCGCGCTGCACGAGTTTATAAGTCGGCATGCTATCGATGCGCTCACCAGCAAGCCGCACCTCACCGTTTCGGGTGATGAGACCCATGATGCCGCGGAGGGTTGAGGTCTTGCCCGCACCGTTGCGGCCGAGTACTGCCGTAATACCGGTTGCTGGCACCTGGAACGAGACGTCTTCGACCACCTGTTGGCCCGCGATCGAGCAGCGCAGGTGGGAGACTTCAAGAATCGGGTTCATGCGGACTTCCCTAGGTAGGCGCTCTGCACGGTCGGGTTCTCCATGATCTTCTGTGGGGTATCGAATGCGATGATGCTGCCGAAGTACATCACGGCAACCATGTCAACGAAGCCGAGCAGCACGTCGATATGGTGTTCCACCATCAATACGGTGCAGCCCTTTTCGCGCTGCATGTCACGAATGTTTTGCACGAGGCCTGCGACGTCGCCCGAAGCGACGCCCGCCATCGGTTCATCGAGCAACACGAAACTCGCGTCGGCAACGAGCAACACTGCAATTTCGAGCTTGCGCTTGTCACCGTGCGACACGTCGCCAGCCAGCGTGTGCGCTTTGTGCGCGAGGCCCACGATCTTCAGCGTTTCAAGCGCGCGCCTGGTTGCTGCGTCACCGGGCCGCGGAAAATGGAAGAGCGAGTAGTTTCCACCCTCAGCTACTTGGGCGGCGAGGCGCACGTTTTCTCAGCACGCTCAGGCCGGGGAAATAGCTGGACGTTTGGAAAGTACGCCCAAGTCCCGCCCGCGCCCGGGCAGGCACGGACGTCTTCGTGATGTCTACGCCATGCATATGCACGGTGCCGGCAGTCGGAGTGACCAAACCGGAGATCACATTGAAGAGTGTCGTTTTGCCTGCGCCGTTCGGGCCAATGACCCCGACGATTGAGCCCTTGGGAATGTCGAGCTCAACGTCTTTGAGGATCGTGGCGCCGCCGATTTGCAGACCGAGGCCCGCAACTTTCAGGGCGGACGGGACTTGTGCGTTCATCGATGAGACCTACTTCACCTCTGCTGGTGCGACGGCGTCGCCCGGAACGGTCGAGATGAGTTCAGGTACGAACCCGCCACCATCGGCAACGAGCTTGACCTGGTACATGTCTTGGATCAGCGCGTGGTCGCCAGAGCGCACGGTGTTCTTGCCCTTCGGACCATCGAACGAGAAGCCCTCGAGTGCGCCGATCATCGCGTCAACATCGCCCTTGCCTTCCTTGATTGCCTGCACGACCATGATGGCCGCGTTGAATCCGTCGGGAGTGAAGAGGTCGGGTGTACCGCCAGCAGCTTCGACTGCCTCGATCATGAGGGTGTTGACCTCGTTGTCGGGTGCGCCGGGGAAGTAGTGGTTCAGGAAGCTGATGCCCTCTGAGGCTTCTCCGTACGCGGCGAAGGTCGCTGAATCGCCGAGGCCGGTAACCACCGGTGCCGCGTCAAAGACACCCTGCTGACTCATTGCCTGCCACATGGCACCCGAGGTGGCGCCTGCCCACGCGACGAAGACGAGGTCGGGGCTCGCCGCAAGAACCTGCTGCGAGAATGGCGTGAACTCGGTTACGTCTTCGGCAACGAGCACCTTTTCTACCGTTGCACCCTGAGCGCCGAGGATCGCCTCAACCGCTGCCACATTGCCCTGGCCGAAGGCGTTGTCCTGCCCGTAGACGACGACCTTTTTCCCGGAGATGTCTTCGACGAAGGTACCCGCGGTCGCAACGTCCTGCGCGCTCTGGCGGCCGCTACGGAAGGTGTAGTCGTTGATGCCGGTGATCGCGTCAGTCGCGGCCGGACCCGAGATGAAGAGCACCTTGTTTTGTGCAGCCTGCTCAGCAACCACCAGTGCAACACCGGATGAGGCGCTGCCCGCAAGGATGTTGATGCCCTCGCCGATGAGCTCCTTCGCCGCGGTGACGGCCTTGTCGGGGTCGCCGGCGTCGTCGACGTACTTGATGTCGATCTTGGTGCCGTCCACTTCACCGGTGCCATCGGTCGCATAGTCGAGGCCAGCCTTGAAGCCGTCGAGGTACTGCGCGCCGTAGCTGGCGAGTGGGCCACTCTCGCTGGTGATGACACCAACGGTCACGGACGCGGGTGCGTCACCAGTGCTCTCGCCGCCGCTGTCTGCTGCCGGCGCACAGGCCGATAGAACGAGGGCTGCGGAGAGTGCCGCTACGCCCAGACTGACTTTCTTCGAAACGCGCATGCGCTTACCTTTCGTCGTTGGAAGGAAATCCCGGTTTCGCTTGCAGTTCGCCTCAGAGGAGTCGATCTTGCGCAACCATTTATGAAACCTGATTCAGGTTACAACATTAAGGTAATTTGTGCGAGCTTGCGCGTCAAGACATCCGCACTGTCGTGACCGATACGTTATCTATTTCAGAATTTTGGGCACGCCTCACACCGCATGACAGTCACCAAGTTCCAGCAGGGAGAAATCTCGACGCACGAAGCAGTGGCGAGGAATGCTCCTAGAAAAACTAGCTAGACGAACTCGTATCGAGATCCGAAAGACGCAGCTCCGCCATCCAGTCGGCGAGCAGAGGAGTATCCGAGGATCGCCAGCCCTCGGGCGGCAAGATCTCAGCCCAGGCATAGACCGGTGCCTGACCGAACTCATGCCCCTGCCCGTCAGGAACCCCACTGGCCAGCTGATCCACCGCAACCTGTAGCGTAGTTATCACCGGGATCCAGATCATCTGTGGGGGAACCCCAGGCCCATGCTCGCCCTTCAGATACTCCGGCTTCGTGAAGGTCGCGCCGAAGTCGAGCCAGGTCACCGGATCGTTTGCGTGCTGCAGGTACCCGACTCGGGGCTCCTGCGAGTTCCCCGCGCCTGGCCAGTTCATGCCATCAGCCGAGAATCGTACTGTGGCACCAGCCTGGTACACGGGTAGATACACCGGGGTACCAACCTCGCGGTTCTCGGTAAACCACTTCCACAATACGTTGTTCGCGGTCGGGCCAACCCAGAGCACCCCGTCAGTGCGCGCGGCGAGATCGCTCGCACCGGAGAATGCACCCTCGCTACCGAACGAGCCGAGGCTTTCGCCACTCACCACCAGCTTCGGCCGCGTATCTTCGGGCAGTGTCTCCCAGTAGCGGTAGACACCGTCGAACAGGGCCTGGCCCGCTTCTCGAGCCCGCTGACTGTCGACCAGATAAGACATCCAGCTCGGCAGATACGAGTACTGCACGCTCACCGTGGCCGTATTTCCGCGCCAGAGGTATTCGAGCGCACGGGCTTGGTTCTTGTTCACCCATCCGCGGCCGGTGCCCGTGGCAATGTTGATCACGTCTCGCTCAAATGCGCCTGTGCGCTTGAGCTCGCCCACCGCGATGGCCACCTGGTCATTGAGCGAGAACTGTCCCCCCACGGATCCGACGTACACGCGAATCGGCTGCAGCACTTCTTGAGCAGAGTCTTCTTCGAGCTCAGCAGGATCCTGCACTGCCGGAGCACCTTCCGACGCAAAGTAAGACGCAATATCCTCCTGTGTCGGAGTGTTCGAGATAAAGATTCTGCCCTGCCTGCCGAGATCATCCCAGGACACCGGCGACCCTGGACCAGAGGAAACCTCGATCAATTTTGGCGGCGCAGTGTCAGCAACAAACTCATCGTTCACGAGCAAAAACGAACTGTCGAGGCGTTCGGCAACGCGACCCACCGCGACGTCATTCACGAAGACGAATGAGCCCCAAAGAACGAGCACAAGCCCAATCGCCGCGGCCACTCGCGCGGGCAATACCTTAGCGATCAGGCGTCCGATCCAAGCCGCAAGTGTACGCACCGAACGTGCGGCAACAAGGAACAAGGCAAACGCCACGAGCGCGACAAGCAATGCGATCAACGGATCAGTACCGGGCACGAGCGGCATTCCAATGAGCTCGCGCTGCTCCTGTTGCCAGCGAAAGCCAAGCCAGAACATCGCGGTGGTCCCGATTATTGCGAGAATTGTGAGTAGACGGCCAAACAGCTTTCGCTGCGGATCCTTCACCTGCAGCCCCGCAGCATTCAGCGCCCAGCCGATCGCAGCGAACAGGCCGTACCCAAGCAGTGCTGCCACGGCGCAAAGCAACCCCTGAAACATGGGTTCGCGCGGCAAAAGCGACGGAGTAAGCGCAAGCCAACCGCCGAGGAGCGCGCCGATCGCGGGGAACAGACGCATGCGATAGGGGCGCAGGATCGGCGTTGAGTTCATAGAAGTTACGCTACACGGCGGAAAGCGGGCGGGGGGGTCAATTTCAGCAGCCCACCCCGCACGGAACCTTACGGCCGAAGTGACGCGCTACACGGTCTTCAGCACAACCGCGCCGCCCTGGCCGCCGCCGCACTTCTCCAGTCATGCCGCCCCTAAGGACCATGTCACACCTCTGCATCAGATTGATCTTGCACATAATGAAGCTGCAGATGCACAGATTGAACCCCACCCCCTGACCCGTCTCGGGCAGTATTAATGTTTGTGCACTGAGCCACCCTGAAGGGGTTAATTGCGCCGCGCAAGCTGTGTAATTTCGGTATTTGCGAAAGGTGAGTTTCATGAAAAGTCGACACATACGGCAGGGCTTTAGAGCGGTCATTGCGGCCACCGGGGTCGCGATCTTGGCAGTTGGTAGCTTCGCGCTGCCTGCGAACGCTGAGGAGCCCGCGATCGGTGTCGTGGTCGACATCTTTGGTACCGATAAGTACGAACTCGCAGCCGAGCTCAACGGTATGAGCGCAGACGAGTTGCGTGAGCTTGAGGTGGCTGGCGCAGTCTCGATCACCGATGACGGCTTCGTGCAGTTCCTTGACTATGCGACGGAACCTTCCGCGTCTTCGATGCTCCGGTCAATGCCAATTCCAGAGGGTGTTCCGGTGCCCGGAAGCCCTGAAAAGGGATCGCGCCCCGACGCTCCTGTCACACTCGCCATCACCTTCGACGACACTAGGTTCGAGGGACAAAAATGGAACCTCTCGGCTGGCGTCGATCCGCTGATCCTACCGGGCGCAATCGGCTTCACCCCGGAGATGCAGCATGAGGTGTGGGCCCGGGTAGCCGAGCTCTATGCCCCATTCAATATCAATGTCATCGTGGGGGTGCAGCCTGACGAGGTCATGCGCAAGACCTCCCCAGAAGACGAAGTCTTTGGTGCGCTCGCCGTTGTCACCAATGCACCGAGCACCGTAATCCAAGCACCAGCTGGGCTCGCAGGCATAGCTTGGATGAACGGCCTGGGATCGGGCTACCTGGAGGGTGCACTCGTCTTCGCATCGACGTATGCAGGCGCTCCTGAGCAGGTTAGAGTACGCGCAGCCGCCGAAACTATCGCACACGAGGTCGGTCACAACTTCGCGCTTGCACACCATGGCTTCACAGTCTCGCAGACTGATAGAGACGAGTACTACACACCCGAAGAGGGGCTGTGGGGCCCCGTGATGGGAATCTCGGATTACACGCCGGTCTCGCAGTGGTCTGACGGAAGCTATGCCCACGCTACCAATCCCGACCAGGGCGACCTCGGGGTGATCACCGACCGCGCGAGCGCACGTACATATTTTACTCATGCGACGCTTGCAGGCGTCCCGTACGATCTTTCGACTCGCGCCTGTCTCGTCGGACCCATCGGCCCAGACGGGTTGCAGCCGAGCAATGAACTGTACACACTCAATGACCAGGGAACCTGTGACCCTGTTGGCACACGACTCACCCTGCACTGGGCGCATTTCGACCGAGCAGAGTATGCAGCAGACACGGTGGGGAATACCACCGCTGACGCGACTTCACTCGACAACACTGGTGGAACCTTTTCAGACGACGGAGTGATCCTCACTCGCACTGATGTCGACATGTATCGCTTCACAACCGACGGTGGAGCGTTTTCAGCAACCGTCGATGTGGCGAACTTCGGCCCCAGTCTAAACGCACGGCTCACTCTGCTGGACGCATCTGGTGGGGAGATCACAAAGAGCGAGCCCGAGCCCGTTCGTGTCTCGGACCACGTCGTAGAGCAGATGGGCGCACAGATCACTACGAATCTAACTGCAGGTCTCTACTTTCTGTCGGTTGACGGGGTGGGGGGGTGGGAGACCCAAGCCTCGCCACACGAGATGACGCGAATGGTTTCAGTGACTACGCCAGCATCGGCAACTACCGGCTGTCTGGCACGGCAGCTGCCTTTGGCCCGGTTGCGCCACTCACTATTGCGCAACCTGTTTCAGGAGCAGAAGTGCCGGGTGGCAAGCCCGTGCACCTCACTGGCACCGCAGAACCGGGCGCAACCATTAGCGTGACCCTCGCTGGCAGCCCAATTGCAAGTGTTCTCGCAGATGGGCAGGGCGCATGGGCCGCAAGCTTCGCCGCAATCAGTGCGGGGCAGATGCTCGTTACAGTGACACAATCAGTCGGTGGCGCGCCGGTCGCAGACACCTTGAGCCTCACGCTGCAGGCGATCGCATCCGATCCGTCGGGCGGTGGCTCGGATAGCTCGGGTGGGGGTCCAGAAAAGCAAGCGCCCAACACCCAAGCACTCCCCCAGACTGGCGCATCGCCCGGGGCGCTCCCTCTTGCGGGAGCAGCAGCGATCCTCTTGCTGGCCACCGGGACAGTGCTGCTCTTGGCGAGGAAACGTCACTCGACTCGCTAAGCGAGGGTTTGCCTGATTCTCCTCGCACTTTGCGGTCTCGCCATGATCTCCGGCGAGACCGCACTAGTATGCCCGCTGACCGCTGGAGAAGCGTAAGGCCCCGGGCGCAATTGCGCCCGGGGCCTTACGTCGGTGGACTTCGACCTAGAGTTGCCCTCTAGAACCTCCGCCCTGAATCAACTAGTCATACGGCCTTCAGCACGACCGCGCTGCCCTGGCCTCCACCGCCGCAGATGCCGACCGCACCGAACGAGCCGCTACCCGCCTCGGCGAGCTGACGAGCCAGCGTGCCAACGATGCGGGCGCCCGAAGCACCAATTGGGTGGCCGAGTGCGATTGCGCCACCGTGAACATTCACGATCGCCGGGTCGATCCCGAGCTCCTTGGTCGACTGCAGTCCAACCGCAGCGAATGCCTCGTTGATCTCGACGGCCTTGAGGTCGCTCGCGGCGACACCCGGCAGCTTCGCGAGCGCGGCCTTGATCGCGTTCGAGGGCTGCGTGTACAACTGTGTGTCTGGGCCAGCAACGAAGGCCGTAGCCTCGATGCTCGCGAGCGGCTTCAGCCCGAGCTTCTCGACGGCCGCAGCGCTCACAATCACGAGCGCCGCGGCGCCGTCGGTGATCTGCGAGGCGTTGCCAGCGGTAATGGTGCCGTCCTTGGTAAACGCGGGACGCAGCCCAGCGAGGCTTTCGGCGGTCGTGTCGGCGCGAACGCCGTCATCGCTCGTTACCACGGTGTCGCCGCGGCGCGATGAGACCGTGAACGGCGCAATCTCGCCCACCAAGAACTCAGCCGATGCGGCAGCGCGCTGGTGCGACTGGGCCGAAAAAGCATCCTGCTGTTCGCGGGTCAATCCGAAGGGCGTGTTGCCAGTCTCGGTCAGGGTTCCCATGGCGATCCGGTCGAACGCGTCGGTGAGCCCGTCGTGGTCGACCGTGTCGATCAACGTTGCGGCACCATACTTTGTGCCGGCGCGCATCGACATTACGTGCGGAGCCAGCGACATCGACTCCTGGCCCACCGCGACGACAACGTCGGCTTCGCCAGCGTTGATAAGACGAGCGGCCTGAGCCACAGCCTCGGTACCCGAGAGGCACACCACGTTGATGGTCTGTGCGGGCACGTTGAACGAAATTCCAGCACCAACCGAGGTCTGACGAGCCGGGTTCTGGCCCGCGCCACCCTGCAGCACCTGGCCGGCAACAACTTGGTCAACCTGATCTGGCGAGACGCCCGCGCGTTCGAGCGCTGCCTTCACCGCGTGCGCACCGAGCACGGTTGCGGGCTGGGTCGCGAACTGACCTGTGAACTTGACGAATGGGGTGCGAGCGTAGCCCGCGATGTATGCGGTCATGATTGATTCTCCTCGAGTTCTACGGTGAAAGTCGCGCCGGTTGAGGCGCGTAGTTCGTCAATGTCGTGACCAGGCGCGATGCGCTTCAGCACCAGCCCGCCATCAGTCACGTCGAATACGGCCCGGTCGCTAATGATGCGGTTAACGACGCCAGCTCCAGTGAGTGGCAGCGAGCATTCGGCAACGATCTTTGGGCTGCCATCTTTGGCGACGTGGTCGGTGATCACAATCACGCGAGGGGTGCCTGCGACGAGATCCATCGCGCCACCCATGCCCTTTACGAGCTTGCCGGGGATCGTCCAGTTCGCAAGATCACCGTTGCCGGCAACCTCCATCGCGCCGAGGATCGCGGTCTGCACGTGCCCGCCCCGGATCATGCCGAATGAGGTCGCCGAGTCAAAAATCGAGGCGCCGGGCACGAGCGTAACGGTCTGCTTACCCGCGTTGATCAGGTCGGCGTCTTCTTCGCCCTCGTATGGAAACTGCCCCATGCCGAGAATGCCATTCTCGCTCTGCAGCTTCACGGAGATTCCCGCTGGCAGGTGGTTCGCGACAAGCGTCGGAATGCCGATACCGAGGTTGACGTACTGCCCATCTTCGAGTTCTGAGGCTGCAATCGCGGCCATTTCATCTCTAGTCCACATGATTAGGCTCCCTTCAAGGTTTCGCTACCCGGCTTTGGCCGAACCGTGTGTTGCTCAATTTCCTTGGTCAGGTCTTCGCACTGCACGATCCGCTGCACGAACACTCCCTGGGTATCGATGCGCTCCGGGTCGAGGTACTCGTCGCTCAGATTTTCGACCTCAGCGAGCGTGATGCGACCGCAGGTTGCGGCAAGCGGGTTGAAGTTTCGCGACGTGAGACGGTATCGAAGGTTGCCCTCCAGGTCACCCGTGTGGGCGCGCACAAGAGCGATGTCGGCCACGATTCCTCGTTCGAGGATCGCCCGCTTGCCGTCAAACACGGCCTCTTCTTTGCCCTCGGCGATCGGCGTACCGACCCCGGTCGGAGTGTAGAAGGCGGGAATGCCCGCTCCACCAGCACGCATGCGCTCCGCAAGCGTGCCCTGCGGCACAAACTCGACGTCAAGCGTGCCGTTCAGATACTGCTCGGCAAACAGCTTGTTCTCGCCGACGTACGACGCGAGCACCTTCGAGACCTGCTCGTTTTCAAGCAGGAGGCCGAGGCCCTTTCCGTCGACGCCCATGTTGTTCGACACGATTGTGAGGTTCTTTGCTCCGGTGTCGCGCAGGGCACGGATCAGGTTCGTCGGGTTTCCACTCAGGCCAAAGCCACCGACTGCAATAGTCATGCCGTCTTTCACGATACCGGCAAGCGCTTCAGCCGCGCTTCCGTAGAGTTTTGATGCCACTTTGCCTCGATCTGTCCATGATATGACCGTTGTGTCTTGTGCCCATCAGGCTACGCCTTGCCATTGTTTACATGCAATTTTGCCGAGTGCACACCATCAAATTGCTCACTTCATGACCTATTACTGCAGTATCGTTCATATTATGAACACACTCAATTCCATGGCCGGAGCGCAGGTCGTTGGCCGCATCGCCGCACTACTCCGCGCGCTCAGCAGCAGCATGCCGAACGGCGCTGGCACGAGCGAACTCGCACGCGCGGCGCGGGTGCCCAGACCAACCGCCCACCGCCTGCTCACATCGCTCACCGCTCAGGGGTTCGTGGATCGCGACCAGCACTCAGGCAATTGGCTTCTCGGCCCAGAGCTCTACCTTATGGGTTCGGTCGCGGCCGAGCGCTACGACATCACCGAGCTCGCACGCGAGCATGTTGCCGCGCTTGCTGAGGCCACGGGAGAGAGTGCGTTTCTCTCCGCGAAGCGTGGTGATGAAACAGTCTGCCTGATGCGCCAAGACGGCAGCTTCCCAATTCGCTCCTTTGTGCTCTACGAGGGCAAGCGATTTCCGTTGGGAGTCGCGTCTGCCGGCCTGGTGATCCTCTCCTTTCTCTCTAGTGATCAGGTAGACGACTATCTACAGGGCGCCCACCTCGAGCGAGAACACGGCCCCGAGCACGAGGCAAGCTTGGTGCTGCAGCGCGTCACCGAAACACGGTCACGTGGCTACGCGGTAAACCCCGGTCTCGTTGTTGAGGGCAGTTGGGGCATGGGTGCCGCCGTGTTCGACCGTTCCGGTTCCCCCACCTGGGCTCTGAGCCTCACGGGCATCGAACCCAGGTTCTCCCCCGAACGGCAACCCGAGCTCGGCCGCCTTCTGCTCGAGCACGCACACCGACTCACTCAGGCGCTCGCCGGTTCGCGCTAAACCTAATCACCCGCCACCAGCCCGTGCACGGATGCAAACATTAGGCTGGTCAAGTGACTGCCACTCCGAGATCTGACGCGAAACGAAGAATCTATCGCAGGCGCCGCCTCGCCGCCGGTGCCATCACAGTGCTCGTGTTACTCGGTGGGTACTGCGCGCTCGTCGCTGCAACACCGCTCCCCACGCTCACAACGACCCTCTCGGTTGAGGCAGAAACCCAGTTCACTGCCGACAACGCACCCGCCCAGGCAGCGGTCGACGCGCAGGGGCTTCCCTCCGCAACCGGCTGGCTACACGGCGAAGAGGTATGGTCGAATAGCGACGAAACCTACCGCATTGCCAGCCTCACGAAGTTGATCACCGCGCTGGTTGGCCTTGAGGCCGCTCCAATCGAGCCGGGCACCGACGGCCCGATCTACACGCTGACCGAGGCTGACGCTGCACTCGTCGACGAAGTACTCGCGCAGGATGGCACGTTCGCCCCAGCGCCGGTTGGGCTCGAACTCACGACCCGGCAGATCCTTGACCTGATCCTCGTGCCCTCAGCAAATAACTACGCGATCTCATACGGCCGGTGGATCTTCGGAAGCGATGAAGCCTTTGTTGCCGCCGCAACCAACTGGCTCGCACGCCACGGGCTCGATTCGGTGCACATCGAAGAGGCCTCGGGGCTCTCCGACAACAACGTCGCTACCCCGGCCGACATCGTGCGCCTCGCACGCATCGCCCTGTCTGAGCCGACGATTGCGGAGGTGGTCGGGCAGTCCGTCATTCAGATTCCCGAGCTTGGTGAAATCACCACCACCAACCGCCTGCTTGGCGACCCCGGCGTGATCGGGCTCAAGACTGGCACTACGTTTCCGAACGGGTACAGCCTCGCTGCCGCACAGCACGACGAAATCGATGGTCGCGGTTTGGTCGCGATCGCAGTGACGATGGATCGCGCCGACAGCGATGCGCGCGCCGGGGACACTCGCGCGGTACTCGCGGCGATGGCGATTACCGGCCAGCCCGTTCAACTTGCAGAAGAGGGGACGAGGATCGGCACCGTCACTACCTGGACCGGTGTCGAGGTGCCTCTTCTCATTGAGGCAGATCTCAGCACCACCCTCGTGCCTGGCGAATCCGCGACTCGCACCGTGACGGTGAAGGGTGAGGCTGCGGCGAGCGCCAAGGGCACGAAGATTGGCTCTATTGCGGCGGTGACCCCTTCGGGTGACGAACAAGTCTCAGTGGTGACCGGAGCCGCGATCACCGTACCCGATTTCTGGTGGCGCTTCACGCACCCCCGCGAGTTGCTCGGGTTCTAGCCGACGCGGTCCGCGACGACCCGGCGGAGGGCGGCAAGCGTGAGTTCGACTGAGCGCACGTCGATACGCTCATCGTGAGCGTGAATGAGCTCGCGGTACTTCTCGTACGTCCAGCTTTCAGAGAGCAGACCGAAGCCGTAGGCGGGAATGCCAAGCATGCGGAGCATCCGCGCGTCCGAACCGCCAGCCGCCATGATCGGCACTACGGGTGAACCATCGGTCTCCGTGATCGCGCGGCACACCGCGGCAAAGAGCGGATCGTCAGCGGGCGAAGCCGTTGCAGGCCAACCCTTCAGGAAGTGGATCTCGACACCGTCAGCCAGATCGCCCAACATTTCACGTAGCAGCTCATCGACCTGATCGTCGGTCGTGCCGGGGAGCGTGCGAATATCGAGGTCGATGTGCGCCTCGTGCGGGATCACGTTATGAGTCTTGCCCGACCTGAGCACCGTGGGCGAGATGGTGATGCGCGAGACCGCATGCGCATACCCCGCGATGCCACCGAGTTCGGGCAGGGCGGTATCCACACGGACAGGGTCGAGCAGGCGTTCGGATAGCTCGGGATCCTCGATCCTCGCCCGAACAAATGGTTCCCAGAGCTCCCCCAGCTCGATTGCCGGCTCTACCTCGGCAAGTCGCTGCAGCACCTGCCCCGCAAGCACTGCTGCACTTTTCGCACCGTACGGAATGGACGCATGCCCCGGGGTGCCCCGTACCACGAGCCTTCGACCCGCCGATCCCTTCTCTGCAACATCGATCGCAACGTGTGAGCCGAGTCGCATGCCACCGGATTCACTGAGCGCCTCGGTTACCCTGACCGCATCCGGGTGTTCGCGAAGCAGCCATTTGAGGCCGTGCTCACTGCCTGCCTCCTCGTCAGCGACCGCAAGCAGCACCAGATCACCGCGCGGCGGGGTCCCGGCGAGCGCAACCTCGCGCACGATTGCTGCGAAGGTAGCCGTCAAGTACAGCATGTCGACAGTGCCGCGGCCCCAGATCTCCCCGTCGACGAGCTCCCCGCCGAACGGGTCTCGGCTCCAGCTTTCAGGGCTCGCCGGCACCACATCCAGGTGCCCAAGCAGGCCGAGTGCGGGGGCGGTGGGGTCTGATCCTCGGACCCTAGCGATGAGCGAAGCGCGACCCGGCGCGGCCTCAAGCACCTGCGTCTCAAGCCTGCCGCTGTCGATCGCCTCCGCAAGAAAACGCTGCAGTACGCGAACCCCGCGAACCTCCTGGCCCGACTCGATGGAGCCATCGTTCACGCAGGCCGCGCGCACCAGATCACGAAGCAGCTCAACCGTGCTATCGAGCACGTTGGCTGCACCTACAGGAGTCGGGGCACCGGTCACTCCCTCAGATTACCGCGCGGCAGCCTTCTGCGTGCTTCTCATCCGTTGATAGGGGTGCAGGATCACCTTGGCTCGCGGACAGTGCGCCCGTAATTGGCAAGCAGAGAATTCAGGCTCTCTACCCCTCTACTCCCGTTGCCAATCTATGCAGAATGGGGCGAAAGTGAGCTTGCTCCCAGCAGAACCCCGATAGTTTTAGGTCAGGCATACGAGAGGATCACCATGACACCGCGCGCCCTGTTTCGCACTTTTGCGACAGCCGAAGCATTCACCTGGGCTGGGCTCATCACTGCACTGATCCTGCGCGCAACCGATGTGGGCAATTTCGTACCTATCGCCGGCGGCATTCACGGCTTCATCTTCCTGTCGTACTGCGTCGTCACGGTGTTCACCTGGGTGAATCAGCGTTGGAACGCAGGCACAGGTGTGCTCGGGCTTGCTCTCGCCATCGTTCCGTTCGCAACCGTGCCCTTCGAAATCATTCTTGATAAGAAGGGCAAGCTCGCGGGGCCATGGCGCTTGCGCCCGGGTGGCGATGAACCGAAGGGCTTCGTCGAGCATGTGCAGGCGTGGGTCTTGCGTCACCCTTGGCTCGCTATCGGCATTTTGTTTGTCGGAGTAGTTGTCGTGTTCAGCGTGCTTTTGTGGCTCGGCCCGCCCATTCCGAAGGGCTAACCCCCTCTGCTAGCGTCAAAGTGACCGTATTCGTCAAGATATTGAGGTGGGTTACGTGACACTCAGCATGGACAAAGGGCATGAGTTTATAAGCGAGACTCAGTCTCCCGAGGGCGCTGCCGCTTGGAAGCAACAGCTCGACCAGTATGCTCCCGGCGCCTCTGATTGGGTAGTCGGTGCGGTGTTCGGCGGCACCTATCAGCGAGAAGGCCTGAGCCTACGGGATCGCCAAATGCTCAACATGTCGGCCCTGGCCGCAATGGGTGGCACAGAACCGCAGCTCACTGGGCACATCAGTACTGCGGTGAATGTCGCGGGGATGACAAAGTCGGAGGTCGCTGAGTGCTTTGTACACCTGCTGCCTTACATCGGCGTGCCGAAGGTGCTCGCTGCGATGCGCTGCATGAACGCTGCGTTCGAGGAGTAGTTGCAGCAGCACCCCCAACACACTCATTGAACCAGCCAACGAGCAGGCATCTTGAGCGCCACCACACTTGATCAACCAGTTGTGCAATTTGTTGCGGAAGAGTACCGTTACCCTCATGAAGCGCTCAACAGTGTTGTTGGCCTGGGCGGTTGGCCTGACGTTACTTGTTTCCGGCTGCAGCGGGGGCGCTTCGGGAGCGTCTCCGGAACAGCAGTTAGCTGAAGCACAAACCAAGATTGAGAACGCAGAAGCGATCACGATTAGCCTCACAAGTGCTGATGTTCCAAGCAACGTTGATGGGGTGCAGTCGGCAACAGGAACTGCCGTGATGGACGGTGATCCGATTAAGTTTGAGGGCGAATTTCAGGGCAAGGTGAGCGGGGTAGCAGCCAAGGTTGCCGTTCTCGCTATCGGTGATGACACGTACATGAAGCTATTCACCCCAGATTACGAGCCCGTCGTTCTTTCAACTCTCGGCGTTCCAAACCCAGTTGGTTTCTTCTCACCCGAAACGGGACTAGCGAGTCTGATGGCATCAACAACGGATCTTAATGTGGGTGAGCAGGTTCGCGAAGGCGATGATGTGCTGACCGAGATCACTGGAAAGCTATCGGGCGACAAAGTGAACGCGTTGCTTAATCTTGGAGAAGCCGATCAGAGCTTTGACGTAACTTATGGTCTCACCGAAGAGAACGAGTTGCGTACGGTGGTGCTGAGCGGTGAGTTCTGGAAGGGTACAGTTTCGAGCTACACGATGCTGCTTACTGACTACGGCGTAGTTGTGCCGATCGAGGTACCCACCAAGCAATGACCGGCAACGGTCGCTCACTGTTCGCATCCTCGCACGTGCGGGCAAAAACTATTCTCGCCATAGCTACCGTCGGGGTGGCGCTAGCGGCTGCAGACACTTATGTCGTAGTTCTGGCTCTGACCGACATGATGGCCGATGTTGGCATTACGATCGATGCCCTACAGAAGGCAACACCCATCATTTCGGGTTTTCTCCTTGGGTATATCGCATTTCTACCGCTTATCGGCCGACTCTCCGACCTAGTAGAACACGGCAAAGTAGTGCAACTTTGCCTGCTGATATTTATTCTTGGGTCTATCGTCACCTCCCTCGCAACCGACCTGCCAGTTCTAGTTGGTGGCCGCGTCATTCAGGGCATCGGTGGGGGTGGCCTACTACCAGCCACCCTGGCACTCGTGGCTGGTCTTTGGCCGGCAGACAAGCGTGGCATGCCACTTGGCATCGTTGGTGGAGTTCAGGAGTTCGGTGCTGTGCTCGGGCCGGTCCTCGGCGCGGCGATTCTTGCAATAGCTCAGTGGCGCACAATTTTCTGGTTCAATGCCTTCGCAGGAATTGCCTTGTCAGTCGCACTGTTACTGGTCGCCAGAGGTATGGGTATAGACAGCGCACGGCAGCGACTTTGGAAAACATCACGCACACCAGTGATCGTGCTCTGTCTGGGACTTGGGCTACTGTTTCTTGCTTTGTGGGCCCCAAAAACACTAGTCAGAAGCGTCACGCTAGGTGTTCCGTTCGTTCCGTTTAACGGCGCCAGCGGAGTGCTACTTACTCCGATCGGTGTGTTGGCGATCCTGCTCACAATTACTGGGATTCTGCTCATAGGGCGCACCGCGTGGCCAGTGCTTAAGCGAGCAGATTTGCCAGGCGCGCTGCTGCTTGGCGCGGCTCTCGGCTGTGTGATTCTCACGTTCGCAACCGCGAACCCTGAGTCAGAAGTGGTGGGGCCACTTGGTGTTGTGCTTTTACCCCTGGTGCTTGTGTTTGTTGGTCTCTATTGGTGGCGTCATAACACAGCAGCTGAGCCGTTAATAGCCCGAGGCATCGTTCGTAGACGGATAGTTTGGGCGCTTATAGCCTCGCTTCTGCTCGGTGCCGCAATCGTGGCCGTTGTTGTTGCGATTCCGCTACTGAGCCGACTGACAGTGTCATCAAGCGAGACGACTGCGGCGTTCGAGTTGCTCAAGTTTCTCATCGCTCTGCCTGTTGGCGCGGTTATGGGCGGATGGTTGCTTCGCTGGTTCGGTGACGGTGCGGTATCTGGCGCAGGGATGCTGTTCGTGAGTGTCGCCCTCTGGTTTTCGAGTAGTTGGGGGCGAGGATCACTTGACAGTGTCGACGGTACTGTGGGGCTTCTCATCATCGGCTTCGGGGCTGGCCTGGCGATAGCCCCAGTGAACAACGCAGTGCTTGCAGATGCGCCTAGCTGGGCTCATGGCACCGCGTCTGCACTCATTGTTGTCGCGCGGATGACCGGCATGGTCGTCGGGCTGGCCTTGCTGACAGCAATTGGCATGAATCGCTATTACCAAAAGGTTGCCTCGCTGCCAAGCCGCACAGATATCGATGCACTTATCGACGCTGGAATTACGCAGGTACAGGTGATGCTTCTTGGTGCAGCTATCGCGGCAGCACTAGCAGCATTTTCCTGTCTTGCCCTTGGCCTGCGGCGACGTCGGCGTCTTACTGACCCTCACCCTGGCTTGGTACCCGCAGGAGAGTAGCTTTGAGAAGCCCCAGCTGTCGTCATTGCTCGGGTGCTGTGAACGGTGACCAACTCCTACAGCAGACCTTTACCTACTTCTTGTCGATCGGTCCCGCTGGTGGCTTCTGATTCCAGGCGGCTGCCGCCCAGTCGGCGAGGGATTCACCGGCGCCCGAATACAAGTGGACGACAGCGTCGATGCCCAGTGATTCGAGTTCTTCGCGTCTTCCCGATACAGTGCGACTGCGGCGACCACTGGTTTTTCGTAACCGACGCGACGGAGTTCGTGAAGCGCTTCAACATTCGCATGCTGTGAGGGCATCGCAAGCACGATGATCTCGACCTTGCCCGTTCGTTGGATCCTCGTCCAGAAATCAGTATCGGTGGCGTCCCCTTCGACCACGTGCAAGCCGGCCTGTTGAAGGTGACGGACTCGGCTCGGGTCATGTTCCACACCCAATACTTGATAATCGTGTGCTGCACCGAGTTGTGTGTATGCGGCACAACCCACCCGCCCCATACCGAGTATCAGAGCACGTGCATCCCCAAGCTTGATGGGCCGGTCATCCGGATGGATTTTATCCGGCGGTCTCGTCGGGAGGCGCTGCGCGAGGCGGGAAGCGAGTGACACCGACCGAGGGTTCACAACGGCCGACACTAGGAACCCGCCCGATACGGCGATCACGAGTGCGAGCAGCCAGTGCGGTGCAAGCCAGCCTGCCTGCACCCCGAGTGCGGCCACGATGAGCGCGAACTCGGAATAGTTCGACAGCAGCATCGCAGAGAGCACACTGGTGCGGTTCCGCAACCCCAAAAGCCAGCAGCCCCCAGTATGCGACCGCCTGCACGGGCAGCAAAAGCAGGAGGAGTAAGCCGACGGTGAGATTCTGGGAGCGTGGGCAGGCCCTGAAACCCTGATCGACACAAAAAACCCGACCAGCAGAAGCTCTTTCACAGTGAATAAAGAATGAGCGAGCTGATCCGCACCCGGCCTCGGGGCGAGGATCAGACCCATTATCAAGGCACCCAAACTCCCAGAGAGGCCCAACCATTCAAATAGCACGTACCCGGGGATCAAGGCCATTACGATCCCAAATAGGGCGCCAAGCTCCCCGTGCCCCAGTCGGTACCAGTACTCCAGGCATGACCACCCACAACGCTGGGATAATTGCGAGCAACCCGAACGACCAAAGGCTGGGAGCCTCACCCTTCGAGATCGAGATCACTGCGACGGCAACGATGTCCTGCAGAATCAGGACCCCCACACAAATATTGCCATACACGGATTGCTCATCACCGCGATCTTGCAGCACCTTGATCACAAAGATCGTACTCGAGAAAGAAAGCACCAGGGCGAGCACCGCCAAAGTTCCCAGGGACTCCGGATGGAAAGCCCCCAGCAGGGACAAGAGCATCAGGAATCCAGTCCCATAAGTGTTATGATGAGCATGTGCAGACCTGCGGTGATCCACACCTGTCGGCCGAGCAAGGAACGTAAGTTGAGGCGGCAGTCCGACTGCGAACAGCATCAGCGTGACCCGGATGTCCGACATCACAGTCAGCCCGGAGAACTCGGGGACACCTATCAGATTGAGGATGAAGCCTGCGGCGAGGAACCCGATCAGGGCTGGCATCCGGATCAGCCGGGCCGCAAGCCCACATCCGAAAATGATCGCGATATAGACAACCACGACACCCATCACACCCATGGTTTCCATTGTAGGCACCGCTAGTAGATGGGATGTGGTCGGGGGCCTAGTTCATAGTGCGCCCTTTTGGGGAACCATGTTCGGGGGCGAGCAAACCCTGGCCGCGTAGAAATGTGTCCAAAATGTGTCCACGAACGAAAAGCCCGCGGGCGCTGCTCCGTGAAGGTGCAACGCCCGCCGGGCCAGAGGTCTCATCTTTTGCGCTTGACCCGGGGTTTTAGAAGTCCCAATACTCGTCACCACCCGCGTAATTCCGCGGATTCTCAGCAGTTGTGGGAGTCGTCGTGCCCCCAGCGTGCCACTGTGAAATGGGCCTGGTGTCCACCTCGCGAAAGCGGTCGCTGGCACACTTTCAAGGGTAGTCGCGCGTGGTCCCCCGGGCAACGAAAACTCACTCAGGCGACGCGGGAACTCTGAAAGCCGTCGTCGTGTCAGCAATACGAACGAACCAAGAGACGCAAA
>JAUCCH010000024.1:0-17002 GCA_034676385.1 Leucobacter sp. | reverse complement strand
CATGACAGCCAACTCCGAGCAGTACACGCTCCAACAAACAGCACTCCTGCTACTTGAGCTTTGCCGAGTTGCTACACGCGTTCGACTGAGTGATAGATGCGTGGGGGAGCTAGACCACAATGACCTCATGATCTATGGATCAAGGATTCTGAGAAAGCCGTCGAAGGGTTCACCGCGGGTGAAACACATGCTCGCCCGGCGTAGGCACACTCGTCGAGGTCATGATCAGCTTTGCTATCTGCTTGGTCTTCCCGAATCCACGCTGAAGAGGCTATTGGAAAGCTGGGGCGGTGCCGAAGCAGCCTCATGGCTATCGGGAATTGTGTATTCCGCTGTCGAGCACTTTGAAACTGGAGGTTGGCACGATATGAGTGTGAACGACGTGCTAAAACACGAAATCGGCAGGCGCCTCACCTTGGAAACACCTGCCGATTCGTTATGAGATTAAATTCCGAGAATGCCCTCGAAATTGGCCTCTTCCAGGCGCGCCTTCACCTGGCCGAGGAACCGAGCTGCGTCGGCTCCGTCGACAATGCGGTGATCGTATGAGAGCGCGAGGTAGACCATCGACCGGATTGCAATCGAATCTCCATCGGGGCCGCTCACCACACTCGGGCGCTTCACCACTGCACCGGTGCCAAGGATGGCAACCTGGGGGAGGAACACCAAGGGAGTGTCGAACAGCGCGCCACGTGAACCTGTATTGGTTAGGGTGAAGGTGCCACCGGCCAGCTCGTCGGGCGTGAGCTTGTTATCCCGGGTACGGGCAGCGAGATCAGCGATGTCCTTCGACAGCTCAGCCAAGCTCTTGTCGCCCGCGTCGCGAACGACGGGAGTCAAGAGGCCACGTTCGGTGTCGACCGCAATGCTGAGGTTCTCAGTGGCTGGGTAGGTGATGGAATCGCCATCGACCGTCGCGTTCACAATCGGGAAGGTACGTAGCGCCTCAGCAGCAGCTGCTGCGAAGAAGGGCAGGAACGATAGTTTTGTCCCGGTCTTCTCCAGGAACTCGGCCTTCTTCGCCTCGCGGAACTTTGCCACTCGAGTGACGTCAACTTCAATCACCGTAGTGAGCTGGGCCGACGCATGCAGTGACTCAACAGCGCGCTGGGCGATCACCTTACGTAGGCGGCTCATTGGCTGGTTTGTGCCACGCAGAGGAGAAACCTCGGCGGGAGCAAACGCAGGTGCGGCAGCTGCGTCACTCGCTGCGGGAGCCGCAGTGGTCTGAGCTGCAGCGATTACATCTTCCTTGCGAATACGGCCGCCAACTCCCGTACCGCGGACTGTAGCGAGGTCAACGCCGCGGTCTGCGGCAAGCTTGCGCACGATTGGTGTGACGTAGCTTGCTGGTGACTGCTCAGTCGGAGCTGGGGCCGCTGCTGGCGCAGGGGTCTGGGCCGGCGCAGCCGGTGCTGCAACTGGTGCCGGCGTAGCGACAGGTGCTGGGGCTGCCACCGGTGCAGACGGAGCTGCAGCGGAAGTGGGAGCCGCTGGGGCAGCGGGTGCCGGAGCTACGCCACTGCCGATGCGTGCGAGGATAGCGCCTACTTCAACGGTCTCATCTTCAGCAGCAAGCACTTCCTGAAGTACACCTGCAACCGGGGAGGGGATCTCTGTATCGACCTTGTCGGTTGAGACTTCGAGCAAAGGCTCGTCGAGCTCAACCTGTTCGCCGACACTCTTCAGCCAGCGGGTTACGGTGCCCTCGGTGATGCTCTCACCGAGTGAGGGGAGGACGACGTCCTGTGAGTTGCCCGAAGCCGCAGGCGCGGCAGCAGGTGCGGGCGCTGTCTCAGCTACAGGAGCCGGCGCTGCCGGAGCTGCGGCGACAGGAGCCTCTACAGCAGGAGCTGTGGCTGCCGGTGCCTCAGCAGCCGGGGCGGAGCTAGAACCAGCGCCACTGCCGTCACCGATGCGGGCAAGCTCAGCACCAACCTCTGCAGTCTCGTCTTCCTGTACCAAGATCTCTTCGAGCACACCGGCGATGGGCGAGGGAATCTCTGTGTCGACCTTGTCGGTTGAGACTTCGAGCAGTGGCTCGTCGACCTCAACTCGGTCGCCAACATTCTTCAGCCATCGGGTAACGGTACCCTCGGTTACGCTCTCACCCAGTGCGGGGAGCACTACCGATTCACTCATTGCTCATATCTCCGATCATTCTTCAAAGTTTTCTCAGTTATTGCGCGATTAGATCGCGTGGAGCGGTTTGCCCGCAAGCTTGAGCATGGCCTCGCCAATGGTCTCGTTCTGGGTCGGGTGACCGTGTACCAGAGGAGCCACATCTTCTGGGTAGGCTTCCCAGTTCACGATGAGCTGAGCTTCGCCTACGAGCTCACCAACGCGTGCACCGATCATATGCACACCGACGACAGGGCCGTCCTTTACTCGGACTGCCTTGACCGAACCCGCGGTTCCAAGGATTGAACTCTTAGCATTACCGGCAAGGTTGTATTCGTACGAGGTCACATTCTCTGCACCGTACTTCTCTACGGCCTTCGCCTCGGTGAGGCCGACCGATGCAATCTCGGGATCGCAGTAAGTCACCTTCGGAATGTTGACGTCTTCGACAAGCGCGGGGTTGAGGCCCGCGATCTGCTCTGCGAGGTAGATGCCCTGCTGGTACCCGCGGTGCGCAAGCTGCAGGCCCGGAACGATGTCGCCAACCGCGTACACACCTGGAACGTTGGTAGCCAAACGCTCATCGGTCAGAACGAATCCGCGATCCATATTGATCCCGATTTCTTCGAGTCCAAGACCCTGGGTCGATGGGCCGCGGCCAACGGCTACGAGTAGGTAGTCTGCCTCGACGGTCTCGCCGTTTTCAAGGGTGACTGTCACGCTGCTATCAGTCTGAGTGACTGACTGGAAGCGGACACCGAGCTTGAAGCCGATGCCACGCTTGCGGAACGCACGCTCGAGTTGCTTGGAGATCGACTCTTCTTCGTTGGGCACGAGGTGAGGAAGGCCCTCAATGATGGTGACCTCGGCGCCGAATGAGCGCCAGACGCTTGCGAACTCAACGCCGATCACGCCGCCACCAAGAATGGCGACCCTCGACGGGATCTCTTGCAGTTCAAGAGCGTGCTCGCTGGCGATAACGCGGCCGCCAATTTCCAGGCCGGGCAACGAGCGTGAGTAGGAGCCAGTAGCAAGCACGACGTGCTTGCCGGTAATGTCGTCAGCGCCGACCCGGACGGTGTTCGGTGCAACGAGACGGCCTTCGCCTTCAATGACGGGGATGCCGTTGGCCTTGATCAGACCCTGCAGACCCTTGAACTTGCCCGCAACCAGGTTGTCCTTGAAGCCAAGTACACCTGCGATGTCGATACTCGCCACGCTGGAGTTGATGCCGTAAGCACTGCCGTCACGAGCGACGTCAGCAATTTCTGCCGAATGCAGCAGAGCCTTGGTCGGGACACAGCCCCGATGTAGGCAAGTGCCACCGAGTTTTTCCTTCTCGATGATCGCAACGCTGAAACCAAGTTGTTTCGCGCGTAGCGCCGTGGCGTATCCGGCGCTTCCGCCTCCGAGTACAACGATGTCAAACTGCTGGTCAGCCAAGTGGGGGTCTCCCTCAGTGTCGCGTTCCTTGGCCCGTGCGGCTAGCGCGGGCGTACAGAGTCAAGCCTACTACCAGGGCAAGTCTGTTCGGGCGATAGAACGCTCGATGATTGTGGGTTCGCTGAGGGCGTGTCCGATCCACCGGGAAAGTAGGGCTGAAGCTTCATAGGATGGAGGTGTGAACGATTCAATCTTCTCCGAGGAATATGCGGAGCGCCGTGCAAGTGTCCCTAAAGGGATTCCCCTTGTCGTGACACTTAGCGGCATTAGCGATCCTGGGGGAGTTGTCGCCCAGCTCGATACCTTCCTGTGGGATCGCTCAGATCCAGAGGTGATCCTTCGTTTCAATACTGACTTGTTGCTTGATTACCGAGCCCGACGTCCAATAATTACTTTCGAAGAGGATCACTTCACTAGCTACACGCCGGAGGAACTGACGCTGTCGCTCTGTCGAGATCAGCTGGGATCTCCATTCTTGATGCTGAGCGGGTTTGAGCCAGACTTTCGATGGGAACAGTTTGCGGACACCGTGCTCATGCTTGTCGCGGAGTTCGAGGTTTCGGTGACAGTCTGGACTCACGCTATTCCGATGCCCGTGCCACACACCAGGCCGTTGCGTGCCACGGTCAGCGGCACTCGCGATGACCTCATCGAAGAGCGGTCAGTGTGGAAGCCAACAACCAAGCTCCCGGCGTCAATGACCCATCTGCTTGAGTACCGGCTGCACAGCCTCGGCGAAGAGGTCGTAGGCTTCGCGATCCTCGTCCCCCACTATCTCGCTGGTAACGAATACCCGGATGCGTTGCTCTTTGCGCTTGAAAGCGTCATGGCAGCTACCGGCCTGATCTTCACTACAGACGAGGTTCGAAAGCAGACCCACGAGTTTCGGTCTCAAGTGGATAACCAGGTCTCCGAAAATCACGAGTCTGGGGAAATGTTGCGTGGTCTTGAATCTCGCTACGACGCATACATGGAGGATCAGGGAACCCAGTCACCGCTGATGGCCGATGATGAGTCGCTTCCCAGTGCAGAGCAACTCGCGAGTGAGCTTGAGCGGTTTCTAGCGCAATTCCGTGATGATAATTCGAACGGTGAATCCTAACTTTCGCCTGGAGCGCAATGGCTGCACCCTTGAATGGGGCAAGAAGTGCCGAGTTCGTGCAATAATAGGTGATTGATAACCCGTTCGGGCCGATCGATTTTTCCGTTATAGAAACTTCGAGGGCTTGACACGGGTTTTGCCGGTATACGCGTCGTTTTCGATTGTCGATACTGGCTGTAGTTGAGACTCGAACTAGAGAGGCGGCCGCGTGGCGACTGCAACCACGTCCAAGACTCGTACTGCTGCGGCGGCAAAGGCTGCAGCGGACGCGCCTGAGACCGATCAGGCTACGGCGACGAAGAAGCCCGCAGCGAAAACCGCTGCCAAGAAGGCAACGGCCACTAAGGCTGCTGCAACCAAGACTGCCGCTGCGACTAAGACCGCTGCTGCAACCAAGACCACTGCCGCGGCTAAGACCACCGCGGCAAAGAAGGCCGCTGCGAAGCCTGCTGCTGCGAAGAAGCCCGCTACGCGTCGGCGCGCAAAAGCTGATGACATCGATTACGATGCGCCGGACGAGCCGGAAACCACCGACACCGACGACGACGAGAGCACTGCTGCGCCGGTACATAAGGATCCGCTTCCCAGGGGCGCAATCGTCTGGAAGGCGGGCGACGAAGAAGATGTGCCCACCATCGCCACGGCGATTCCAGGTGCAACTGCTGACCCGGTCAAGGATTACCTGAAGCAGATCGGCAAGGTAGCGTTGCTGAACGCTGCCGAAGAGGTCGAGCTCGCTATGCGTATTGAGGCTGGTCTCTTTGCCGAGGAAAAACTCGGCACGGAGAAGAATCTGCCGAAGAAGCTGCAGCGCGAACGGAAGTGGGTTGCCCGAGACGGACAGCGCGCGAAGAGTCACCTACTGGGTGCCAACCTGCGACTGGTTGTCTCTCTCGCAAAGCGTTACACCGGCCGTGGAATGCAGTTCCTTGACCTCATCCAGGAGGGCAACCTGGGTCTTATCGGTGCGGTCGAGAAGTTCGACTACACCAAGGGCTTCAAATTTTCGACGTACGCAACCTGGTGGATTCGCCAGGCGATTACCCGCGCGATGGCTGATCAGGCTCGTACCATCCGTATTCCGGTGCACATGGTTGAGGTCATCAACAAGCTCGCACGCGTGCAGCGTCAGATGCTGCAAGACCTCGGCCGCGAGCCTACGCCGGAAGAGCTCAGCCGCGAGCTCGATATGACCCCTGAAAAGGTTATCGAGGTGCAGAAGTACGGTCGCGAGCCAATCTCGCTGCACACACCTCTTGGCGAAGATGGCGATAGCGAGTTTGGTGACCTGATTGAGGACACCGAGGCAGTGGTTCCTGCGGACGCCGTTGGATTCACTATGCTCCAGCAGCAACTTGAGCAGCTCCTTGACTCGCTCAGCGAACGTGAAGCTGGCGTGATTCGTATGCGCTTCGGTCTTGGCGATGGCCAGCCGAAGACACTCGACCAGATCGGCGAAACCTTCGGGGTCACCCGTGAGCGCATCCGTCAGATTGAGTCAAAGACCATGGCAAAACTTTTTGCTATCCGAGCCGGAGCCAGCAGCTTCGCGATTACCTCAGTAAATCGCTCCTTGAACTAGCGTGAATTGAGAGACGAAAGCGAGCGCACTGATGGCGAAAGCCAACGAGGGAAGAGCCTGTCGATTTCGGTCGATGGAACTGAGTATGAGCGCATCCCACTAAAGACTGACGTGGTAATGCCGGGTGAGAAGTTGATGGACGTCGTCGAACAGTATGCTTCGGCAGAACTGCGCGACGGTGACATCTTCTTCATCACGGAGAAGATCGTTGCAATTATGCAGGGACGTTGATACGCACTCATGAAATACACCAGCGAAAGCTTGCGACTTTTCTTTCTCGCTACGTGACTAAGACCGCATACGGCATTGGCCTTGGGACGCCCGAGACCATGGAAATGGCTCTTCGTGAAGTGGGTACGCCACGAATCCTCCTGGCCTCTGCCGTAGCGGCAGTCACTAAGGTGTTCGGTCGACGGGGTGATTTCTACCGCATTGTTGGCGACAAGGCTCGCAGTATTGACGGCCCAACCGACGGCACAGATCCGCCGTACGACAAGCGGGTCGTGCTCGGTCCGATTGACCCCCATGGCGTAGCCCGTGAGGCGCAGCAGTCACTTGGTCGTGACGTCGTAGTGATGATCGCAGACATCAATGACATCGGCGGCAATATCGGCCTAATTCAACGAAGGAACACGAGCTCGTGGTCGCCCGGATCCTCAGTGATAACCCACTGGGACAGGGCACACAGAGCACACCGATGGATATTATTCGGAAAGATTGAGGTAGGGGAACGAACGCAATGGATCTGTCAGTCTTCACCTCGATGGAATCTGAGGTACGCAGCTACGTCCCGCGCATTCCCCACGGTGTTTGCTACTGCTCGGGGCTCGGTAATCACCGATGAGAGTGGCCGCGAGCACATCGACTTCTTCTGTGGCGCTGGTGCTGTGAACTACGGGCACAACCATCCGGCAATCAAGAGGAATCTACCCGAGTACTTAGCCTCAGACGGCATTCAGCATGCGCTCGATATGGCCACTAGCGCCAAGCGGGCCTTCCTGGAGACCTTCCGCGAAGTGAATCCTCGAACCCCCAACCTTGATTACAAGGAACAGTTCACCGGCCCTACGGGGCCAATGTTGTTGAAGCGGCGTTCAAGCTTGCCCGTATGGCCACCGGACGCACGGGTGTAGTTGCTTTTACCCACGGTATAATACCACGGACTTTCCTTGGGCGCTCTCGCGAGCGACTGCAAACTCCTGGTTCCGTAACGCAGCAGGTGCGCACCTTGGTGACGTCGTCTTCAATCCGTATGACGAATACTACGGCGAGGGCATCGACACCATGAAGATGCTTGGACAGCTGATCGAGGATCCGTCGAGCGGTCTTGATCTTCCCGCTGCGATAATCGTCGAGACAGTTCAGGGCGAAGGTGGTGTGAACGTCGCCTCCAGTGAGTGGCTACGAGCGCTGCGAGAGCTTTGCACAAAGCACGGGATCGTGCTCATCGCTGATGAGATCCAAATCGGCGTCGGGCGTTCCGGGACTACTTCGGGTTTGAAGAGGCCGGAATTGTGCCAGACATGGTTACTCTCTCCAAATCGATCTCTGGTTATGGCTTCCCTCTATCGATATTGCTTATCGATCCCAAGCTTGATGTGTGGAAGCCCGCGATGCACACCGGTACTTTCCGTGGCAACACGATTGCGCTGGTCTCCGCGACGTCATCGCTCAACCACTTCTGGCGTGACCCTGAATTTGTTTCGGGCATCGCTCAACGTGCTTCTGTCGTTCGTGGGCGCCTTGACTCGATCGCGGCTCGGCATCCTCAACTATTTACCACCCGGGGGCGTGGCTTGCTGCAGGGGCTTGTGAGTATCACTGACCCTGAGATTGCTGGGCGGATCTCACGAAAGGCCTTCGAACTTGGCCTTATCGTCGAGGTAAGCGGTGCTCACGACGAGGTACTGAAGCTCATGCCCGCGTTGCTGGGTGATGAAGAAGTACTCCTGCAAGGCCTCGACATCATCGATGAGGCAGTCGAGGCGGTCGTTTCAAACTAGCCTTAGAACTGAAAGGTACTGCCTCGGAACTCTTCGTCCCGGGGCAGTACCTTTTTGCTTGCACGACGCGTACGACTAGTAGCGAGTGCTGAAACCTTGGCTGAGGCGCTTTTTGATTAGAAGCCGATTGCTTCCCGGTAGCGGGGGAGCAGGCCCGTGCGAATACCCGAGACGCTTGGCTTTGACTGGAACACACCGGTGTTGGAATTTCCCTCAATCACAACCGGGCCGTTGGGTGAAATAGCGATATCCCAGCCGACGTACGGAACCTGTGGAACAACCCGAGCAATGGTATCGACAAAGCTCAGTACTTCGTCAAAGAGTGGTACCTGGAAGCCGACGATGGAAGTGCCCGTCACCGGATGCACCGTGAACGTCCGGTTCTCGCCGTCGAATGCAGCAAAATTGGCCACGCCATGGTCGTCTAGCATCGTGTACATGCCGCCATGGCTGAAGTTATCGATAGCGCCGCCATTGCCGATCTTGAGCACACTTGCAATGACGTGAACCTTCTCGCCGTCAAAGAAGCTGATTACTCGAAGTGTGTTCACACTCGTGTTGCACAGTTGCGACATCTGCTCGTGCTGAGGGATCAACTCCTCGAGTAAGAATTGGCGGCCCTTCAGAAGTTCGGAGCGGAACTTCTCGAAGTCCGTGATCTCGGATGCTTCGCGCTTCGCGATGCCGATTCCGCCGAGGCTGTCAGGCACCTTCGCCATCACCGCGCCGTGTCGGGTCACAAACTCTTCGATTTGTTCGGCATCAGACTCACGTACATCGAGCCACTCGCGCCCCAGGTAGTCAGCGAATTCCTTGTTGAACAGTGACTTATCAGCCAACTTGCTGCGATAGTCCGGGTGATTGAGCTTCAAGGCAAGATGGTTTGACTTCGGATGAGTCATGTACGTGCGGCGCTCTGCGCGCTTGAGATCGTAGAAGTCCCAGTCTTGGTAATCCTGAAAAGCTACCTCATACACGACAGAGCTGTACAGCATGTCAGCAAGGATGAGGAGGCGAGGCTTTTTTGCATCCTTCTGCATGGCCCCAGCAAGTCCCCAGACTCGCCCGATATCGAGTGCGGCAACACGTTCAAAAAGATATCGAACTCGCCGGCCGAGCCCGAGACCTTTCTGAGGGCTTTCGGGAACCTGTTCGCTCACTGAGCATCCACGAGACGTGAAGTCTCGTCGTGCCAAGCCTCTGCCATTGGCCGAAGCTTAGCCTCGTGCTTCTTGGCATGGTGGCCACAAAAGAGTAGTTCGCTGCCGTGCAATACAACTCGCACGTAGGCCTGAGCGCCGCAACTGTCACAGCGGTCAAGGCCGGTTATCGGACGATCGGTTGCGAGGGCTGTCTCTGCACGATCCTGTTCTAGCGTGGTCATGGCTGCCTCCCTCATCTTGTGTGTGAAATCTGATCACTTGCATCAGATCTCTACTGTGACTCAATCAAACCACGTTTGCCTGTTATTAGCTGGCAGGAACTCGCCGTTTCGCTGACCGCGTAGCAGTGTCAGTGTCAGCCCACGCGGCGAGTTTCGGCCGTAATGTCAGAGGTTCGTTCTAGGGTGGTGAAGTCAGTTCAGAAAGGGGCTTCCGCCTTGGCAGAATCGAGTTATTCCGCACGCCACCTCACCGTGCTCGAGGGACTCGAAGCGGTACGAAAGCGACCCGGCATGTACATCGGCACCACGGATTCTCGTGGCCTGATGCACTGCCTCTGGGAGATCATCGATAACTCCGTTGATGAGGCACTTGCTGGCCACGGCGAACAGATCGGCATCCGCCTCCACGCCGACGGCAGCGTGACGGTGAGCGACGCGGGTCGTGGCGTGCCAGTCGACGTGGAGCCCAAGAGCGGTCTCACCGGCGTAGAACTTGTGTTTACAAAACTGCACGCCGGCGGCAAGTTTGGTGGCGGAGGTTACGCCTCTTCCGGCGGCCTGCACGGTGTCGGCGCATCTGTGGTCAATGCCCTCTCTGCACGTCTTGACGTTGAAGTTGATCGTGACGGCAAGACCTGGGCGATGTCGTTTCGGCACGGTGAGCCGGGCGTCTTCGCCGGTGATAGTCCCGAAAGTTCGTTTACTCCGTTCCAGGATGCTTCGTCGCTGAGGGTCGTCGGCAAAGTGAAGAAGGGCGTTACCGGTACACGTGTTCGCTACTGGGCCGACCCTCAGATCTTCCTGTCAACCGCACGGTTCGAACCCGAATCCCTTGTCGCTCGTGCTCGCCAAACAGCGTTCCTTGTTCCAGGGCTTGCGATCGAGATTCTCGATGAACGCCCCGAATCCCTCTCTGAGTCAGGTGAAGCGCCAGTACACCGCTTCCAGTACGAAGGCGGGCTCAGCGAGTTCGTCGACTACCTGGCGGTGGATGCGCCGTTGACTTCAACCTGGCGGATCACTGATGAGGGCACATTCTCTGAGACAGTTCCAGTGATGGATGAGGTCTCCGGGGCATTGGTGTCTCGCGAGGTCGAGCGGACCTGCGAAGTGGATATCGCGATGCGCTGGGGAACCGGGTATGACACGGAGATCCAGAGTTTTGTGAACATCATCGCGACGCCCAAGGGAGGCACCCACCTCAGCGGGTTTGAGCAGGGTCTGACGAAGTTCTTCCGGAAACAGATTGAGCAGAACGCACGCAAACTGAAAGCTGGCAGCGACAAGCCCGAGAAGGACGACATTCTGACTGGGCTCACCGCCATCGTTACCGTTCGAGTACCAGAGCCACAGTTCGAAGGGCAAACGAAAGAGGTTCTCGGTACCGCTGCCGTGCGCCAGATTGTTTCTCGTGCGGTAGCAAAGGGCTTAGAAGAGCGCTACAACTCCACGAAGCGTGAAGACAAAGCTCAAGCCGGGTTGCTGCTTGAGAAGATGGTTTCCGAGATGAAGTCTCGCATCACTCTTCGGGCGCAGCGAGACACCGCACGGAGAAAGAGTTCACTCGAGAGTTCGTCCCTCCCAGCGAAGCTGATCGACTGTCGCTCACGTGATGTTGCTGACACCGAACTGTTTATCGTGGAGGGCGACAGCGCGCTCGGCACTGCCCGTCCTGCGCGAGACAGCGAGTTTCAAGCACTCCTGCCGATTCGCGGCAAGATCCTTAACGTGCAAAAGGCTTCGGTCGCTGAAATGTTAAGCAACGCGGAATGCAGCTCGATCATCAAGGTGATCGGTGCCGGGTCAGGTCGTGATTTTGATCTCGATTCGGTTCGCTATGGCAAGGTAATTCTCATGAGCGATGCCGACGTCGACGGTGCGCACATTCGTACGCTTTTGCTCACCCTCTTCTTCCGCTACATGCGGCCCATGCTCGAGGCGGGTCGTGTGTATGCGGCAGTGCCTCCGCTCCATCGGGTGATTGTTCAGAATGCTGGGCGTAAGCCGAACGATTTGATCTATACATACAGTGAGAAGCAGCTGCAAGAGTTACTCACTGACCTGCGTAAGCGTGGCAAGAAATACTTGGAACCGATTCAGCGATACAAGGGTCTCGGTGAGATGGACGCAGACCAACTGGCCGAGACCACGATGGATCGCGAACACCGCTTGCTTCGCAGAGTGCGCATGCAAGATGCTCACGCAGCTTCACAGGTATTTGAACTCCTCATGGGTGGCGACGTTGCGCCACGCAAGGAGTTCATCATCGAAAACGCGGACGATCTCGACCGTGACCGCATCGACGCCTAACCCGAGTTATTGCGGTTGGCACGCCTCACTGCGCCGAGCATGAGCCACTGCGCCTAGCGCGAGTCACCTAGCCTAGCGCTTGTGACTCGTACGTGACTCGCGCTTAGTGAGGGTCTCGCTGCGCCGTAGCGCGTTAGGGTGCCAAACCGACAAATGCAGCAGCACCGTCGATAGGCACGCCGGATCCGTCGCGACGGCCGAGCTCGCTCGGCAGTTTACGTGCGGTTCCGTCGGCGGCAAGCGCGCGAGGTTCACCAACGCCAACCCAGGCACACGCGAGCTGATCCTCGCCCTTCAGGAAGCGTTGTACCCGGACACCACCGGTTGCGCGACCCTTCGCCGGGAACTCCGCCCAGTCGCTCACCTTGGCTGTTGCCACATCTGTGCCCGGAAGTGTCAGTGAGCTATCAGCAACTGTGACCACCTGGGCGCCGGCGTCTACCGAGATGGCAGTTGCGAAGAGGACCCGAGCATTCGTTCCGAGCTTCATGCCAGCCATGCCACCGGCCGGTCGGCCCTGTGGGCGAACCAGAGCAGCTGAGAAGCGCAGGAGTTGTGCGTCGTTTGAGACGGCAGCAAACTCTGAGTCATCTGGTGCCGAGAACGCACCGACCACTCTGTCTCCATTTTTTAGCCCAATAATCTCGAACTCGGGTCGAGGGGGCAACTCTGTAAGCACGACTCGTTTCACGATTCCCTGTTCCGTGAACAGGCCAACGGGAGTGTCGCTCTCCAAAGGTACGAGGCCGACGACCTTCAGTTTTTTTGTCGGTGACACCGATGTAGGCGGTGAGCGGCACACCTGCTGAAAACGCAATGGAAGCCGCAGGCACGAGGGGTAAGTCAACGGGGGTGAAACGGTGGAGGGTGCCATCGCTCATGATCGCACCTAGCTCACCGCGAACTGAGCCGTCGACTGCAGCGAGTACCGCGCCGTGCTTGGTCGCACGAGATGGGGCACGGGAGGTCTCCAGCGCATCAGGATCCCGGTCGAGGCGTAATGCGCGCCCAGTGACCGACAGAAGCACGGTACAAGGGGTGTCTGCGACCTCTAGGGAGGCTGCAGAGTTGGCGGCGGAGCGTGACGGCCGTGCAACGGCACCGGTCAGCACTGTGCGCCGGGGTGTACCGTATGCCTCTGCTACCTCGTCAAGCTCATCCGAGACCACGGCCCGCAGCCGTTAGTCACTGCCAAGGATCTCCAGGAGCGCTTCAATCTCGGACTGCAGCTGGTCTCGTTCGCTTTCGAGCTCAACGCGAGAGAACTTCGTGAGTCGACGCAGACGAAGCTCGAAGAATGTACTCAGCCTGTGCTTCGCTCAGCTCGAACACCTGCATCAGCCGTGCGCGCGCAGACTCAGAATCATCGCTCGTGCGAATGAGTTGGATCACCTCATCAATATCGAGGATCGCTATCAGCAACCCCTCGATGAGATGAAGTCGCTCGCGCCGCTTGAGCAGGCGATACTCACTACGTCGGCGAACCACCGAGAGGCGGTGATCAACAAAGACGTTGAGCATTTCCCGCAAGCCCAGGGTCTGCGGTTGCCCATCGACCAGGGCAACCGAGTTAATACTGAAGGAGTCTTCAAGGGGAGTGACCCGGTAGAGCTGCTCAAGCACTGCCTCGGGGCTAAAGCCGTTCTTGAGGCTAATGACCAGCCGCATCCCATTTTTGCGGTCGGTGAGGTCAGCGACGTCGCTGATACCCGAGAGACGCTTACCTTCGACGCCCTGTTTGATCTTTTCGATGACCCGTTCGGGCCCGATTAGGTACGGGAGTTCCGTCACGATGAGGCCGGTACGGCGCGGGCCAAGCTGCTCGACGGACACCTTCGCACGAGTGCGGAAGGCGCCCCGACCTGTGCGGTATGTGTCTTTGACACCGTCGAGACCGACGATGATGCCACCCCCGGGGGTAAGTCGGGGCCGGGGATAAACTCCATGAGCTCATCGACGGTCGCATCAGGATTCTCTAGGAGGTGCTTCGCCTTCTACGACCTCGATGAGGTTATGGGGTGCAAGGTTCGTTGCCATGCGCAGCAATGCCTTGACCCCCATTGACCAGCAAGTTCGGTATGGCCGATGGTAATACATCGGGTTGCATCAACTGATTGTCGTAGTTGGGTACGAAATCGACGACGTCCTCATCAAGCGAGCCCGTCATCGCGAGTGCGGCACCCGCAAGCCGGGCTTCGGTGTAGCGAGATGCCGCTGGGCCGTCATCCAACGAACCAAAGTTTCCATGGCCGTCAATAAGTGGCAACCTGAGCGCGAACGACTGCGCAAGGCGTACCAGCGCATCATAAATAGACGAATCACCGTGCGGGTGGGAGACTTGCCCATGACCTCGCCGACGACCCGTGCGCTCTTTACATGGCCCTTCTCTGGGCGCAGACCCATGTCTGTCATCATGTAAAGAATGCGTCGCTGTACGGGCTTCAGGCCGTCGCGCGCATCAGGTAGTGCGCGTGAGTAGTTATGATCACCGAGTATGCGTACTCGAGAAAACGACGACTCCCATCTCTGCTTGGATATCGATGTCTTCGATGCATTGAGATGAACTTTTTTTCCGTGACGATCTGGTGCAACGCCCTTCTGAGTGCACGCCGAGGGGCGCGCGCGGATACGATCGGGATTCATGCTACCGACAGCCCACCGACAACGGCGCGAGGCTACGCCTGACGTTGGGACGGCGATTTGGTTCGATGGCAATTTCTGCCGGGGTTGACCCGCTAGAGCTGCTTCGCGATGCCCAAATAACTTGAGGATCGCAGTGCGCGAAGAACTTATATGCCACGGGGCGTATCCACGATGGATGTTTTGAGGTGATTGTCGCTGGTGAAATGGGCTTCGTCTCTAGAACCTGGAGCCCGTCTGGGCACGCTCGAACGCTCCCCTCACTTGCCATCAGACCTATCTGAGACGGTAATCCCGTGGTTGAGTGGTTCCCTACGACACTGACCACCGGAACGCTGCCGGGCGCACACGGACTCGTCGGATACAAGATTTGAGCACCAGGAACTGCGCCCTCTGCACCACACTCAAAGACTGGGAGGGGATAAAGGATCCCCGTGACTGGCAGCGTTCCAAGCCTCTATTAGGCCTCGCCGAGGTGATTGGCGCGCGAGCGGTAGCGATAGGGAGGCCAGCGCATGCCACCGGTGGCGTAAGAGACCAGTGGTTCTTGACCGGGAGCGGAGTACCACGGAGGCCAAACTATTGCAGACCGCTTTGCTCTCGCCTCGAAGCTCCTGCACGGGAGCGAACCGCTGCTCGGCCTACATCTGTATGTGCGATAAGTCGGACAGAGTGGCGCGCACGCGAGGGCTGGGAGAGCGACAAGTGGCTGCTCAGGCTAGAGCAACTTGATGCTGCATTGCGAGACCTGCTGCGTTCATTGCCGGGTGACGTGGGTGTGATCGTGACAGCTGATCATGGGATGGTCGACGTGCCTCCGAGCAAACGGATGCTGCTCGATGCTGGCGCAGTGCCGCTGGATGGTGTTGAACTGATCAGAAGAACGCTCCGCGTGGATCCCTCTACCTCCGGGAGGGAACGGATGCAGAGTCTTGCGCGGCATCCGTACAGCAAGCGCTTGGCAAAGTTGCATGAGCTGGCGCACGTCCAGAAGCCATAGTGAGAGCACTTTGTTGGGCCGATAGATGGCGAGGTCGCATCCAGGATGGCGATGTCATTATTGCGGCGCGCGGTCAGCACGCATTCATGCTGACAGATGATGCTCCCGCAGTCCACGAAATGGTAGGACAGCACGGCAGCATCAGCGGATTGACGAGGAACGCGGTATTCCTTTGGCGCTTGCTGGCGGCTTAGAGAATTCCAGTTTTGCCCGCGCTGTCGGCGAATTGGCGCAGCTGCGACACAGTTAATTTGTGCTCAGCAGTATAGATCTCAACTGAGCTTTGTGCGGCGTCAAAGAGTCAGACGAATGGCTTTGAGCGTGTGTCGCTAGCTCGGGTCGTGCTTCGCTTCTCGTGCCAAAAAGAATGTCGTCCCAGCTTGGAATGGGCGAGCGCCCTTTTTCCTCGTTTCGCAGGCTCCGCAGGGCGTCTGTCGGACACATCGGGTGCCGTCTTCTGCTGATCATTGGGCGCGGGTGAAGCAGGAGGTTCGGTCGCAGACTCAGCCGGACTGTGAGCGGAAACGGCTTGCTCGGACTCGGCTCGCCAGCCACCAATTCCACGGAGTGGAGCGGGTTCACCTGATTCGGAGTCATCTTCATCCACAGAATCACCGGGGGCAACGAGATGGTTCTCCTCGCGCGCTCCACGACGTCGACGCAGAGCATCGAGTAGGTCTGCGGTCTGGCCCAAGTCTTGCTGTTCTGGCTCGGGTGGTTGAACGTTGCATTCGGCCATCTCGCGCCGACGCGCAAACTCGTCTTCAGTGCTGATGCCCGGAATCGAAGCGGTGGAGGGGTGTCCAGCCCGTACCGCAGCTTCGGTGGCTGCACTCCTTGGTCGAGCTGCTGGCTGGGTATCATCCTGTATCTGATGATCTTCCGCGAGACCCGAAGCGAGCTCTGTTTCAGCATCGTCTTCGAGTATCTGCAGTTCATCTCTGTCGAATGCGTCGGAATCGAAGCGAGCATCTTCAGCATGACCCGTGTCTACCGCGCGGAGCTTTGGAATGAGTCGGTCACCAACATCCCCCTGCTTTGAGAGCGAAACCGCGTCGGGTGTCAAAGAAAACCGCAGATCCTTTATCTCATCGAATCGCCAAACAGCGTGGTGAGAGACCCATGGGAATCAAAGTCCAACCCGATCATCCACCCGGCGTCTTCATCGCGCCAGGACGACCACGTAATGCTGGTGGCAATCAGCCCGACGAGGCGTTGCACCGATTACGACACCAAACTGCTCCTCGCTCTGTTCTACCGCGCTAGTACCAACGGGCTCTCTGTATGAGATCCAGAGACCCCCCCGTCGTTGAGCCAGCCCACTCTGGGTGACGTTAAATGTCGCCTCCTTCAGCGGCACGGTGATCAATGATCTCTGCCTAGTTTTTGCAGCAGTACGAGCGACTGAATCTCTCGC
>JAUCCH010000023.1:0-43901 GCA_034676385.1 Leucobacter sp. | reverse complement strand
TGGAAAACACCCTGGCGCAATGGATGTGGCTGATCCATCCGGACGACCTGGCCCAGGTGCGTGCGTCGCTGGTGGCCCACCTCCGGGGCGAAACCGCGGTTTGGCGCTGCGAGTGTCGCGTGCGCTGCAAGGACGGGCACTACCGCTGGTTCCTCAACTGTGGCGGGGTGGTCGAGCGCGATGAGGCCGGCCGCGCGTCGTCCTCCTCGTCGGCACCAACACCGACATCAACGAACAGAAGACGATGGCGGCGCTGGTCCGCGAGGCGCAGCTGCGCTGGCAGTACGCCATCGAAAGTGCCGACCACGGGGTGTGGGACTGGGACGCGCGCAGCAACAAGGTGTTCTTCTTAACGCAGTGGAAGGCAATGCTCGGCCATGCCGACGCGGAGGTCGGCGACGGCCTCGACGAATGGGAGGGCCAGGCCCCCCCCCCCCCCCCCCCCCCCCAGACACGCCCAGCCACAGCAACGAGCACCGCATGCGCCACAAGGATGGCAGCTGTGCACCGGCAACAGCCTTCGCGGCATCGAGTGCGTCAGCCCAGTCGTACTCACGCGCAGCCTGGCCAGGCTGCTTCGCCACCGCGTCCCCCATCAGCAGACCCGCGGTGTGCAGTGGCTGCACCGGGATCGAAGCGTTGAGCTCTGCGAGCGTTTCTGCACTGGGGCGCTCAGCGAGCGGCGGCACCGTCTCGGTACCGAGGCTGCCCGCACCGTGAGTCGGTTCAAACACCGAACCAAACTCAACGAGCGCCAGGTCGGTGAGGCCGCGAGACGCGTTGCGCTGAGCCGTACCGACGAGGCCGGGGAGCATTGAACGGCGCAGGAATGGCGTTTCGCCGTCAAGTGGATTGGCAAGACGAACGGCATGCACGCCCTCGCCAGCGTCACCGGCCTGCGCACCGAACGCGTCGAGCTGGGAGCGCGAGACGAACGGGTAGTTCTGCACCTCGTCGAAACCGAAAGCAGTGATGACGTCGGCAGCGCGGCGGCGCAAGCGCTGCGCGCGCGTACGGCCGCGACCCGCAGGCGCCACCGGAAGCACCGAGGGAATGCGATCGTAACCGACGATACGTGCAACCTCTTCGATCAGGTCTGCCGGGCGAGTCAGGTCGCTGCGCCAGCTCGGTGGGTTTATTTTAAGAATGTCACCGGGGAATAGGTGTGGGGCAGCGCTGTCAAAAGATCCATTACCTGGAACAAATTCAACTTCGCAACCAATCATTTCTATGGCATTACGTACTTCTTCATCGCTATAGACGCCCATAGCAATAATGGTTCCATCGCCGTACGATTCAGCCTCGATTTGCTCCCGGCCGATGAGGTCGTTCACGGCTTTCGTCGGCAGTTCGACCGTAGGCGACGACCACGGGGCAATGATTTCAGTGCCGAGTTCGTCAATTGTGCCGCCACCGAGTTCGACCAGCAGGTCGGCCATGCGCTGTGCCGCGGCAGATGCGACGAGCGGATCAACACCGCGCTCGTAGCGCTTTGACGCCTCGCTCGGCAGCTTGTGCCTGCGCAGGGTGCGCGCGATCCCGATCGGATCAAAGGTCGCGGCCTCGATCAGCACATCGGTCGTTGAGTCATCAGTCTTCGTAGATTCGCCGCCCATTACACCGGCGAGGCCAATTGGCCCCGACTCGTCGGTGATCAGCAGATCCTCAACGTGCAACTTTCGTTCCTGCCCGTCGAGGGTGACCAGGGTCTCCCCCGGCAACGCGCGGCGCACTGTGATGCCACCCGTGAGCTTCTTCATGTCATAAGCGTGCAGCGGCTGGCCGAGCTCGAGCATCACGTAGTTCGAGATGTCGACCTCAGGCCGAGCGAACGGATGCCTGCGAGGAGCAACCGCGAGGTCATCCATGGCGGGGTTGGGCGGCTCGGGTCAATGCCTCGCACGACGCGAGCGATGAAGCCGGTGCAGCCCTTTCGTCCGCGCACTGGTGCCTGGTCGTCAAGCACGACGGAGTAACCGGATCCTCGGCCAATTGAAAGAGCGAACGCCGGATCAGTAAAAGTCGCGCCGGTCGAGTGCGAATATTCACGGGCCACGCCACGAATTGAAAACGCGTAGCCGCGGTCTGGGGTGACGTTGATCTCGACCGCACTGTCGCGCATGCCGAGCAGTTCGAGCGCATTCTCGCCGATCTCGGGGTCGAGCCCAAGCCTCGAAAGCACGATGATGCCGTCGTGATCGTCGCCCAGATCAAGTTCTTTCGCCGAGGCGATCATGCCGTCGCTCACATGACCGTAAGTCTTGCGTGCCGCAATCTTGAAGTCACCGGGCAGCACCGCGCCAGGAAGCGTCACCACTACCTTGTCACCGACCTCAAAGTTGTGGGCACCGCAGACAACGCCACGCACATCTTCGCCGCCGTCAGCAGCCTTCTCGCCCGGCTTCGCAACTCGTACCTGGCACCAGTTGATGGTCTTGCCGTTTGATTGCGGCTCGGGCTCGCACGAAAGCACTTCTCCGACAACGATCGGGCCGGTCGCTTCAAAGCGACGAATCGACTCCTCTTCGAAGCCGACGCGCACGAGATCGGCGTGTACCTGCTCGGGAGTGGTATCTGCTGCAAGCTCTACGTGCTGGCCGAGCCAGCTCAGTGGGATACGCATCAGACGAGTCCTCCGAATTGATTGTTGAATCTAACGTCGCCCTCGACCATGTCACGCATGTCGTTCAGGTCGTGGCGGAACTGTAGGGTGCGTTCGATACCCATACCGAACGCGAAGCCCTGAAACTCGTCTGGATCGATGCCAGCGGCGAGCAGCACGTTCGGGTCGACCATGCCGCAGCCGCCCCACTCGACCCAGCGGGCACCGCCCTTGGCGTTCGGCTGCCACACGTCCATCTCGGCGCTGGGCTCAGTGAACGGGAAGAAGTTCGGGCGCAGGCGAATCTTCGCTTCCTCGCCAAACATCTGGCGGGCGAAGTGCTCGAGCGTCCCGCGTAGGTGAGCCATGGTGAGGCCGCGATCAATCGCAAGCCCCTCAACCTGGCTGAAGACTGGGGTGTGAGTCGCGTCAAGCTCATCGGTGCGGAACGTACGGCCCGGGCACACCACGTACACCGGCAGGTCGCGGTCGAGCAGTGAACGCACCTGCACCGGCGAGGTGTGAGTGCGCAGCAGCAGGTGGCGATCCGCGGGCTCCACGAAGAAGGTGTCCTGCATTGCACGAGCCGGGTGATCCGGGTCGAATCCGAGCGCGTCAAAGTTAAACCACTCGTGCTCGAGCTCGGGGCCCTCAGCAATCTCCCAGCCCATGCCGACGAACACGTCACCGATCTCGTCCTGCAGCTGGGTCAGCGGGTGACGGCTGCCAGGCTTACGTCGGGTCGGGGCCTCAGTCACGTCAACGGCCTCGGCGACCAGGCGCGCAGCGGCCTCGGCCTCGGCGAGTTCGGCCTCGCGCTGCTTGTACGCACCCTCGATACGACCGCGCGCCTGGCCCATAAACTTGCCGGTTTCGGCCTTCAGTTCCTTAGGAACCGCGCGCATCTGCGAGTTGAGGCGCGCAATAGCGCTGCTCTCACCCGCATGCTCGGCACGGGCCAGCTTCAGCTCGGCGACAGTGCTCGCTGCGGCGAAGGCGGCAAGGGCCGCTTCGACCGCCGCGTCAGCGGCTTCTGGCGTGATCGGGTTCGGCTCACCCGTTGAATTCGTTTCATTCATTGACACGAGGATCAATCCTACCGTGCTTCGACATAGACTGGAGGGGTGAGCGAACAGCAGGCGATGAGCCGCGCGGTGCGAACCGCGCGGGGTGCGTTTGGCGCACTCGTTGCGACGATGCTCGCAGCGACCTCGCACGCGCTCGCTGGCGGAGCCGTGACCCCGATCGCCGTGGTTGCAACCACCCTATTTGCGCTTCCCCTCTGCGTGCTGCTTGCGGGCCGTGTCGGCTCACTCTGGCGGCTCTCGATCGCGGTGGTCGTCGCACAGTTCGTCTACCACTGGTCGTTCTCGGGTCTTGGTCTGGCTACTTCTTTATCGAGTCCGTCTGGCGAGCCGGTATCACCGCACGCCGCGCACCTCGGCATGCTGCCACCCTCACTCTTCACGCCCGAGGCCACCACCGCATACTCCGCTGATGCATGGATGTGGGCAGCGCACGCCCTCGCGGCAATCCTGACCATCACACTCATGCACCGCGGTGAACGCGCCGTCTTGCATCTCGTACGGGTGTTGCGGGGCGCGGTTCCAGTGCGCGTGCCATCTGTAGTGCGGTTGCCCGAGCGACGTGCGATCCTCGAAATCTTTACTGCTCTGCCATCTCGTGCGGAGCCCGTCTTTCTCTCAGCAATCAGTTATCGCGGCCCACCCACAGGCCCCGCTACCTCACACTAGCTGCCGAGAATTGCTCTCGGCGGTGCCAACATTTGCCCGAATTACCGGGACGAGAGAAAGACTTTCCATGCAACACTCCACTCGCACGCCAATACGTGCAGTTCAACGAATCGCGGCTCTAGGGGTCGCCACTCTGGCAGCTATTGGCCTCACGCTGGGAGCCGCCTCACCGGCACTCGCACACGACGAACTCATCAACACCAGCCTCGAGTTCAACAACACCACCGGAGAGGTGAGCGCACTTAACCTCACCTTCAGCAATAGCATCATGGCGGTCGGCACCGAGATCATCGTCACCGATGAGGCAGGCACCAACGTTTCCTCGGCCGAGCCTGAGCTTTCAGGGCCGACTGTGCGCCAGGCCTTTGATGCTCCCCTTGCTGCTGGCGCATACCAGGCAGTCTGGCGCGTCGTCTCGAGCGATGGTCACCCGATCCAGGGCGCCTCATATTTTGAGGTCGCCGAAGATGGCAGTGCCGAACTCAGCGCGATTGGTGAGGACGACCCACGGTTCGCAGAGGACGAGCACGCGGACGACGGACACGCTGATAGCGGCACAGCCTCGGCTCAGGCCGGTACAGAAACGACGAACACAGGCGATGCGCAGAGCGAAGGATCCTCCTTCCCCGTGATCGGATGGGTCGCAATTGCCGCAGTGCTCGTGCTCGGCGTCGGCGGAGCCGTGTCGCTCTCGGCAAGAAAACGTAAGCAAGCGGCTGCGTCCGCGCCCCAAGATTCAACTGAAACTGTGCACGAAAGCGACTCGACCAACTAATGCAAAAAATCACTACGCTGCTTGCGGCAGCGCTCATCGCCGTGCCCGTTTCCCTTCTGGCCGCTTGCTCATCAACACCCGCTGCCACCCCTGATTCAGATTCTGCCTCCGTGTCGGCTGAGTTGGGATCCAACGCATCCGCGCTCATGCTTCCCGACGGCTGGGCTAAGGCCGGTGAAACCGGCGGCATGACCGGCGTCTTCGGCACCCTGACAAACCACAGTGACGACGACATTGTCATCGAAAGCGTCGAAAGCGATGACGCCGGAATGATTGAACTGCACGAGGTCACCGCCGAAGGCGTGATGCAGAAGATCAAAGGTGACGTCGTCGTACCAGCGAACGGCACGTTTGAACTCGCCCCCGGCGCAAACCACATCATGCTGATGGATCTGACCAAGGATCTATTGGCTGGTGATGAGGTCACGTTCACGCTGCATCTTGTATCTGCAGACGGCAAGAAGTTCGCTACCGAGTTCACCGTGCTCGTGAAGGACTATGCGGGCGCGAACGAAGACTATGGTGACCTGGCACACGGTGACATGGATGCCGGGGAAGGTACCCATGACTCGCACTGAGTCTGCTCACCCGAGACCTGACCAGCCAGGGCCTGCTCACCCAGGATCTGATGGCACCCTACCTACTCGCCGCTTCGACCGCCGTGCCCTCCTTACGGGCGGGGCGGTCGGGGTGGGGCTCGGCGGCGCCATTGGCGCGTTGGGTGCGCTGGGTGTCGGCCTCGGTATGGGTGGCCCTGGACCGGGGGCAAGGCCCAGTACGGAGCCGAACGTAGCGGCGACTGCCGCCCTGTTTGGCGAAGAGTCACTCCCCTGCCACGGACCACACCAGGCGGGCATCATCACTCCCCCTGGCGCACATATTCGCTTTGTGGCATATCGACTTCGACCTGAGACTGATGCTGCCGCTCTACTGCGTATGTTTCGGATACTCACGGGCGATATTGAGGGCCTGACCAGCGGAGAGAGCCCGTTGGCTGACCCCGAACCGGAGCTCGCCGAACGTCCGGCACGTCTTACCGTCACCGTTGGGGTTGGCCCCGAGCTCGTGAACCGGGTGGATCCCGCGAAGCGACCCGCGTGGCTTGCCCCGCTCCCCGCGTTCTCGCTTGATCAATTGGGACACGGGTACGACGGTGGCGACCTGCTGCTGGTCATTCAGTCTGACGATGTGATGCCGATCGCACATGCGCACCGCATGTTGCATCGGGATGTTCTGGGCTTCGCTGAACCCCTGTGGAGTCAGCAGGGTTTTCGGCAGGCACGCGGCGCCGACGAGAGCGGCCGCACCATGCGTAACCTCATGGGTCAGGTGGATGGCACGGTAAACCCTGCCCCTGACGTCGATGATTTCGATTCGCTCGTTTGGTTGGGCCGCGAGGCCGGATGGCTCGAGGGCGGCAGTGCTTTCGTGCTTCGCCGGATTCGCATGGAACTCGACACGTGGGACATGGTGGATCGGCCAGGTCGCGAAGCAAGTGTCGGCCGCAGATTGGCAGACGGTTCGCCGATCAGTGCAGCCGAAGGTGAGAGTGACGAGCACACTCCTGCCGATTTTGAGGCAAAGGATTCGCTCGGCTTTTCGGTGATCCCGGTGGCCGCACACATTCGCCGAGCACACTCGGTTGATCCTGCGGAGAGGATCTTCCGTCAGGCCTTCAACTACGACGACGGGCACGAGGCGGGGCTACTCTTCGGCTGCTACCAGCAGGATCCGTTGCAGCAGTTTGTGCCGATTCAGCAGCGGCTTGATGAGGCCGATGTGCTGAACGAGTGGGTGACACACGTTGGTTCGAGCGTATTTGCGATGCTGCCGGGGTTTGAACAAGGAGAGATGCTCGGCGAGACCCTGTTCACCTAGCCCTGCCGCTGAAAGGCGCATCCGAGCTAGGCGCGCGGGTGAGCCTGCCGGTAGGTCTGCGCGAGCCTCTCGGTAGAGACGTGGGTATAAATCTGCGTGCTACCGAGACTCGCGTGGCCGAGCATTTCTTGCACCACGCGTAGGTCTGCCCCGCCGTTGAGGAGGTGGGTGGCCGCGCTGTGCCGAAAGGTGTGCGGCCCCCTGGGCCCGCTGCCGGGCTCTTGCTCAAGTGCATAAGCCACCAGTCGATACACACCGCTGGGCGTCAGCTCACCCCCCTGATTGTTCAGAAAGAGGTAACCGTGATCCTCACCCTCAAAATGCGCGAGAAGTGTGGGGCGTGCGAGACGCAGGTACTCGATTATTGCCTGTCCCGCTGGCGCCCCAAGCGGCACGACCCGCTGCTTATTTCCCTTCCCGGTAACCCGCACAGTTCGATCGGGCAGGTCGAGACCGCTGAGCGGGAGTGTGCAGAGTTCTGAGACACGCATTGCCGTGGCGTAGAGCAGTTCAAGCACGGCTCGGTCGCGGATAGCTGCAGGATCGCCACTCGCGGCTTTAGTTGCTGAACGCTCAAGAATGCGGTCGAGTTGTTGCTCGCTCAACACTCTCGGGAGTGACCTCGACTGTTTGGGTGTCTGCAAACGCGAAGCGGGGCTACCCGGGAGTATACGTCGCTGTTCGAGCCAGCTTCCAAAGGATTTCACGGTCGCAACACTGCGGGCAATCGTGCTCGCTGCATACCCATGCTGCTGCCTGTCCCAGAGCCAACTGCGCAGAAGCTCGAGGTCAAGCACCGAGATGTCGACGGCTCCTGGCTCACCCCCCGGCTCGTCTGCCTCAATAAACTCGACGAGAGATCGCAGGTCGTTACGGTACGCCTTGACCGTGTGCGCCGAGTAGCCATACTCAAACTGGGTGGTTCGCAGAAACCCCTCGATCGCTTCGTCTAACTGCATACTCTCCATTGTGTGCGCCTGGGCACCCGGTGGCTGGCAGCCTCGCCGGGAGCCTGTCATCACTGCCATTCACTAGGCCTTGGTCTCTCTGGAATGAAAAGCTCCTCGCTTCTGAGGAGTACCCAGTGACCGAGCGCCGCGCACAGCGTCTCAAGTTCCCGGGCTATCTCAAAACGAATGGCCAGTCGAGTGCAATGCTTCCCGCTATTCATCGCGGCCCGGGCTTTCATCTCGTTCCGGAACTGCACTTCAACAAGCCGGTCAACCTGCCGTTTTGCTCTACCGCCGATGAGCACGTTATCTGTGCTCAGGTAACCGAAGTCATCCATCGCAATTACGGGCCTGCGGCGCTGTCTTATTGCCATACGTAACTCTCTCCAAAGAAGCCTCTCCACGAGAAAGGCGTTTGGATGGGTATACGGGTTCTGGGTAACTCTAGCCACAGGTATCAGTAAGAGGCAAGCAGCTAGCGCACCTTCCGACGGCCACGTTCGGGAACGAGAGTCTCTGTTCGCGCTTCCTCAGCAAGGAGCAACTCTTTCGGGGAACGCGGGGCTTTTCGTTGCACAAGATTCGACTGTTTGGTTTTCACGACGAACCTCCAGCTGACTAGTTTGATGACTAGTCTATTCATTTCGTGAGTGCCCACTGAGAAACTTCACCCTCTCCTGATTCGCGCCGCCGCACTCGACCAAGTAGTTCGAGTTCGGCGAGCATGCCGCGAGTCTGTTCTGTGCTCAGCCCCGCAAGCTTCGCGATGCTGGGCAGGTCTCGGAAGCCACGCAGCGGCAGCGCATCGCACACCCGTCGAACCCAGGCACTATCACGGTCCTCACCCTCATCGCTCCCGTTAATATCGAACAGTACAGATGAATCGTCGATACCGACGAGTTCGCAGGCCTCCTGCACGTTGGTGACGAGCACCGCGTCATAGTCTCGCACCAGCTTGTGGCATCCGGCAGAGGCGGCCGAGGTAATTGGGCCAGGCACCGCACCGATCGGCCGACCAAGTTGCGAGGCATGCCCTGCCGTGTTCAGACTCCCTGATCTCACCCCTGCTTCGGTGACGAGCGTGGCCTGCGAGAGCGCTGCAATTAAGCGATTTCTTTGCAAGAACCTCCATCGAGTCGGCGCAGACCCTGGCACCATTTCAGAGCAGACCACCCCGGCCTCACTGATTCGTTCAAGCAGCGACTCATGCGCACGGGGATAGGGGCGGTCTGCTCCCCCAGCAACCACTGCGATGGTCGGTGTTCCTGTGGCGAGCGCGGTGCGATGGGCAACCGCATCGATGCCGTAGGCAGCCCCGGACACGATCGCAAGCCCCACCCCGCACACTCCATCCACAAGTTCGGCGGTCACGTGGCTGCCGTAGCCGGTGGCGGCACGCGCCCCGACCACTCCGAGAGACTGCGCGCGCAAGTGTTGCAACCCACCCCTCGCCCAGATCATGTTGGGAGCGTGGGTACCAAGATCATCAAGCATGACCGGCCACAATGGGTCCCCGGAAAGCACCACCCGCAGCTTGGATTCGCACGCCCGCTCAATATCGAGCACAGTTTCGCCACGATGCAGTCGCGGTGTCCACCTGCTGATCGCTTCGGTGGCCGCGCGAGCTGAAAGCTCAACCTCTATGCCTCCGAGATTAGCTCTCACTGCGTCCCGAAAAATCTCAGCCGAAGCACCTTGCACCAATAGGTCAAGAGCCCGCTCAGCTCCGATTGCGGCGCGGAGTATGCCCGCCACCCCATCACCTGGTTCAGCAATTCTTGACCATGCGATGTGCGCGAACATGAATCAGCACGCCCCTGAGTCATCGACTCAGCATCCCCATCAATTCGGGCCAGAAGCCCGATCAAACGAGGCTCTGCTTGAAGTGTCTGCCCGCTCACAGCGCAGCCCCTCCGCGCAAGGCAAGCGCCTGCCGGATCTCTGCTCGCTCAGGGCTGGGCTTTCCTGCCAAATCGGCGAGCGTCCACCCAATTCGCAGCACACGATCGTACCCTCGAACGGTAAGTGACCCTCGTGAATGTGCCGCATCAAGCACCGCGGTCGCTGATCTTGGTAACCGGTTCGCTGGCGCTCGCAGCCAGTCACCTCAGCACCTCACCATTCACGCTCCACGGTGTGTCAAGAAGCCGATCAGCTGCAAGATTCCTTGCGGCGCGCACGCGCTCACGTAAGTCGGAGCTTGTCGCTCTCGGTTGCTCATCATTCTCAATCAATACGCTTGATACCCTTCGCACGTTCAGTCTGATGTCGATGCGATCTGTGAGCGGGCCGCTCAGTCGCCCGAGGTATCGGATGCGCTGAGATGGAGTGCATCGGCAGGGTTCGGAACTGTTCAGTGAGTCAGCGTTTCCACATGGGCAGGGGTTCGCGGCCATGACGAGCTGCATCTGCGCGGGCAGCGTTGCCCGAATTTTTGAGCGATGAATCTCAACGCTTCCTGATTCAAGCGGTTGTCTGAGCGCGTCAAGCACATCGCGAGAATTTGGGTGCCTCGTCCAGAAAAAGTAGTCCATGGCATGCCCTTGTTACCGCGCCTGGGCGCACACCACCCGAATCACCGCCGCCGATAATCGAAACCGCAGAAGCTGTGTGGTGTGGGCTCTCAAACGGTGGTCGATGTACGAGCTCCGTGAGCGTTGAACCCCCGAGTGAGGCGATGCTCGATGCGGTGATCGATTCGTCTGGAGTGAGGTTGGGCAGAATTGAGGCGAGCCTGGTTGCGAGCAGAGTCTTGCCCGCACCGGGTGGGCCGATCATCGAGAGGTGATGTCTACCCGCTGCCGCAACCACGAGCGCTTCAACTGCTTCTGGCTGACCAATCACGTCTCTCATGTCGGGCTCCGCGAACTCGAGCCTTGCGGTTCGAGCAACTGATTGTTCGGGCTCGGTGGGCACCGCAATGTGCCAACCTTCTGGTTCGCCTCGATACCAAGCGACCGCGCCGCTAAGTGACTCTGCAGCAATCACCTCGACCCCGGGCACGAGCGCTGCTTCGCGCGCGCAGATTGTCGGCACCATGACCTGCGCAAACCCAAGCCCGCGGGCAGCGAGCACCGCGCTCAACAACCCGGGTGGGCGACGCAGCCCTCCATCCAAGCTGAGCTCACCGATGTGAGCAACCTCAGCAAGTCGGTCTGAGGGAAGGTGCTTCGATGCAGCCAGCGCGGAGAGGGCGATGGCCAAGTCAAACCCAGAGCCCTGTTTCGGCAACGCAGCCGGACTCAAATTCACGACCAAGAATCGATCGGAGAGCGACATTCCGGCCTGTTGCGTGGCAAGTTTCACCCGCTGCTTTGCCTCAGCCAGCGCGGTATCCGGAAGCCCGATGATCACCATGCCCGGAAGCTGGTTTGAGACGGCCGCTTCAACGTGCACGACCGTGCCGCTGAGCCCGGTCAGCGCGATCGCTGCGGTGCGGCACACCCCGGACCTCATGAGATTCCTTGAATGTGCTCGATACTAGGATCTCCACCAGGTAACAGCGTCACCGCAATTGCATCGATACGAAGATTGCCCGAAACCGGTCGATGGTCACGTACCCAGCAGAGCAGCAGGGTACGCAGCCGGTCTGCCTTACGCGTAGTGATCGCTTCGAAGGGAGAACCGTAACCGCGGCCGCTCCGGGTCTTCACCTCAACCGCGACGATGTGGCCACGGTCACGCACCACCAAGTCGAGTTCGCCGGTTCTGCCGGATCGCCAATTACGGTCGAGTACCTCGCAGCCGAGTGATTGTAAGTATTCAGCGGCGAGCATCTCGCCGCGTGCGCCGAGCGCCCGATTGTGCGACGGCGACTTCTTGGAAGTTGTGTAAGCCATGCGGACAGCTTCGCCCACGGGCAGGCCCAGAAGATGGGCTCAGATCACATCTGTGGATATCTCAAGAGTGTGGCACCTGTGAACGACAAACCAAGCAGACCGGACTGTCTGGTCTGTCTGGACTATCTGAACAGACTACACAAACCCAGCAGGATCAGTGATCGTCGATCGAGAGCTCTTGCGGCAGCTTAAATTCGCGAGCCGAAAGCTCCTCGACGTTGACGTCCTTGAACGTGAGCACGCGCACCGACTTCACGAAGCGATCCGAGCGGTACACATCCCACACCCAAACATCAGTCATGCTCAACTCGAAATAGAAGTCGCTGCCTGCATCTCGGCGCTGCAAATCGACCTCATTCGCGAGGTAGAAACGTCGTTCAGTCTCGACGACATAGCGAAACTGCTGCGCAATATCGCGGTACTCACGAAACAAAGAAAGCTCTGCATCGCGCTCGTAATCTTCAAGGTCGTCTTCGTTCATCATCTCCATCCTAGACGCTTCTGCTGAGGCCCTCCGAAGGTGCCTTCACCAGCTTGACTTATTCGAAAGTTTGTTCGAATATTGCTGACATGAATCAATCCGCTACGGTCCGTTCGCTACAGCAACGCATCACTTCGATGCAGCCTGCGCGAATCGGCAACGGGCTGCTGGCTCCCCTAGCATTACGACCGCTATTGCCGGGCGGCACACTACGAAAAGGGGCACCAACCGCGGTGCAGGGCTCGTTAGGGTTAGCACTCTCGCTCCTGAGCGAGGTCTCTGCGAGCGGTGCCTGGTGTGGCATCATCGGCATACCCCAGCTGGGCTTCGAAGCCGTTGCGCAGTCTGGTCTCTCGCTTGAGCGACTGGTGCTAATTCCCAACCCAGGCAAGCACGCGCTCAGTATCGCCGGCATGCTCAGCGAGGTACTCACCGCCCTCGTGCTTTGCCCCAGCACGCAGCCCGCCCCCGGCGAAGTTGAACGACTCAACGCTCGCCTCCGTGACCATGGCACCGCACTGGTAATCGCTGGAGCCTGGCCACGCAGCGATACAGCACTGCATGTCACCTCGTCTCGATGGTCAGGGCTCGGGGCTGGGCACGGCCTCCTCCGCACGCACGAGCTGTCCGTAAGCTCCACGGACAGACGGGGAATGCGCACACATACGGTGCGGTTTTGCGACGGGCGGCTCGTAAAATGAGCGTCGAGGATCAGCCAGCACGCATCATGCTGCTACGTGTACCTGCGTGCGAACCCGAGCACACTCCACCTGAGCATCGCGCGCAGGCGGATCGCCTGTGGCAGAACGTGTTTGCCGCCGTACAGCACGCCGTTCCTGGCGCAGTCGAACTCAGCCCAGGGCGCTGCGCAATGCGTGCCCGTGGGCCGACTCGCTACTACGGCAGCGAAGAGGCCGCGGCTCAGGCAGTGCTGAACTGCATCGACGAGCCTCTCAATGCAGTTCGCAGGGGTGCCCTCAAAGATGGCATTGCAGTCGGCATCGCCAATGGAACTTTCGCTGCGATGCAGGCAGCCCAAGGGCAGGAGCACGACCCCTACCTACTGACCCCCGCGCCAGGGGTGCACCTTGTTGAGAGCAAACACACCGCCGAGTTTCTCAGCGGGTTACCCATCGCGTGCGCCGCCCACGAAGATCTCACTGCCGTTCTGCTGGGCCTCGGCATTCATACGCTCGGAGCGTTTGCATCGCTGCCCGAACAGTCGGTACGTGAACGCTTCGGCTCTGAGGCGTACGCCGCACACCGGCGGGCGCGGGGGCTCGGTGAACCGCACGGCGCAGAGGTACAGGCTGGCACCCCTCCGCACGACCTCTCGGTCTCGTTCGAATTCGAACCGCCCCTCTCTGGGGTAGACCAACTCGCGTTTGCCTGCAGCACCTACGCCGAGAAGTTTGTACGCACATTAGGCACGCTCGGCCTCGTCTGCACAGAGCTACGCGTGGAACTCGTCGACGATACTTCGGCCTCTCACGTGCGCACTTGGTCTCACCCAGCGAATTTCACTGCGCCGGACGTCGTGAATCGTGTGCGTTGGCAGGCTGCAGGACTCCCAACGACCTCCGAGCGCGGCGGTGCGGGCATCACTGGGGTGCGACTCGAGCCAGAACGCACCGCACTCGCCGCTGCCCACGAACCTGGGCTCTGGAGCAACGCACCAAACGAGAAAGTGCACCACCAACTCACTCGAGTGCAGAGCTTGCTCGGCCCTGAGGGCGTGGGCACTGGCACACTAACCGGCGGAAGGGTTAGCAGCAACAGGCAGCAGTTCACACCTTGGGGCAGCGAACCCCCGCCTGCACCCCCCACGGGGCCGTGGCCTGGGCACCTAACCGGCCCACTCCCAAACCTGCTGTGTCCCAAGGACTCGCCCGTCACACTGGTTGACGATCAGCGCAGGGATATCACCATCGATGCCGACGAACTCCTCAATAGCACCCCAGCCTTTTTCAGCGGGGCAGGCCTGCCACAGCTTCGCGTGCGCAGCTGGTCGGCCCCTTGGCCCCTCCGCGAGCACTGGTGGAAGGCAGACGCCGGCGGCGCTCTGATCTACCGCCTGCAGATCGAGCTCGACAACGGCGCGGCCTGGCTACTGAGGTACGAACCATTATCGGGTTGGGCCGCCGAAGGCAGCTACGACTGATGGGGTGGGACAACCCTGCCACTCCGTGGCACGAGATGGAGCGCATTCTCTCCGGTCGACCAGGTCCAGCAAAGCCAACGACAAAACCAGAATCCCAAGCGGCATCGCAGGCAAGACTGGCGTCTGCGCAAGATCCTGATCCTCGGAGCGCACTCGAATCAACCACAACGCCACCCGACCCGACCCGGATCCCCTATGCCGAGTTGCACACGCATTCCCACTACAGCTTTCTTGACGGGGCGAGCTCCCCGGAAGCCCTGGTAGACACAGCCGCACAGCTCGGTCTCGACGGCATCGCCCTCACCGACCACAATGGCTTTCCGGGCGCTCCTCGATTCGCCGAGGCCGCGGCACACCACCCAACGCTCGCCACCGTGTACGGTTCCGAGCTCTCCCTTGGTCTTGAAGCACCCCAGCTTGGGGTCGCCGACCCCGCGGGCACACACCTGCTACTCCTCGCGCACGGTGTCCAGGGCTATCATCGACTTTCCGCCGCAATCACCGAGGCGCAGCTTGCAGGCGGGCAGAAGGGTCGCCCGCTCTACGAGCTTGAGGCACTCGCCGAGGCTGCCGGCGGCGAATGGGTCGTACTCACCGGATGCCGCAAGGGGGCAGTGCGCCAGGCGCTCGATCATGCTCCCAACAGGGCAGACGGTGAACGAAGCGCACGGTACGAACTCGATCGTCTCACCAGCCTGTTCGGGCACGATCGGGTCTTCGTAGAGCTCACCGACCAAGGACACCCGGGCGACGACATACGAAACGACCGGCTCGCCGCCCTCGCCGAGCAGGCGGGCCTACCAACCCTCGTCACGGGCGCCGTGCACGCAGCCACTCTCGAAGACACCCAGCTTGCCGAGGCGATGGCCGCGATTCGATCCCGCCGCAGCCTGAGTGAACTCGATCCGTTTCTGCCTGCCTCCGGCAGCGCCAGGCTGCGGTCGGGGCGCGCGATGCTGCGCCGATTCCAGAAGTACCCCGACGCGGTGACTCGCACCGCAACCCTCGCGCACGAACTCGCATTCCCCCTCAAAGCTGCATCCCCCAAGCTGCCAAAACTTGAGGTTCCTGATGGGCACACCCAGATGAGTTGGCTGCGCGAGCTCGTACAGCGGGGCGCCGAGGCCCGGTACGGAACAATCAGCCCCAAGGTCGCCGAACGGCTCGAGAAAGAACTGCTGGTCATCGAACAGCAAGACTTTCCAGGCTACTTTTTGGTGGTGCACGACATCGTGCAGTTCGCGAGAAAAAACGGCATTCTTTGTCAGGGACGAGGATCAGCCGCCAACTCGGCAATCTGCTATGTCATTGGCATCACCGAAGTCGACTCGATCTATTACGGCCTCCCCTTCGAGAGGTTTCTCAGCAGTATGCGTGAGGAGGAGCCCGACATTGATGTCGATTTCGACAGCGCTCGCCGGGAAGAAGTGATCCAGTACGTATACGAGCGTTATGGCAGACGCAATGCGGCGCAGGTCGCAAACGTCATTACCTACCGCCCGAAGAACGCCGTGCGCGACGCAGCGAAGGCACTCGGGTACGACGCGGCAGCGCAGCGCACGTTCGCGAAGGGGCTCGAACGCTACGGATCTGTGCCAGAGTGCGATGATTCACCCGTACCACCAGACGTGCAGCGGCTCGCAACCAGGTTGCTCAAGGAACCCAGGCATCTCGGTATCCATTCAGGCGGCATGGTGCTCACCGAGCGCCCAGTCGGTGAGGTCTGCCCAATCGAGCACGCACGCATGCCCGGCCGAACCGTGCTGCAGTGGGACAAGGACGACTGCGCCGCAATGGGGCTCGTAAAGTTCGATCTGCTCGGCCTTGGCATGATGAGCGCGCTACGAATGACCATGGATCTCGCGGAAGAGGCCACCGGTGAAACGTGGACGCTCGCCACACTGCCGAAAGACGAACCCGGTGTCTACGACATGCTGTGCCGCGCCGATGCAATCGGGGTGTTCCAGCTAGAAAGCCGCGCTCAGCTGAACACGCTCCCACGGCTGCGACCACGCCGCTTCTACGATCTTGTCATCGAGATTGCGCTCATCCGCCCGGGCCCGCTGCAGGGCGGGGCGATCCACCCGTACCTGCGTCGACGCAACAAGCAAGAACCAATCTCCTATCCGCATCCCCTGCTCGAATCCGTGCTCGAACGCACCCTCGGGGTGCCGCTTTTTCAAGAGCAACTCATGCAGATGGCCCAGGCGGTCGGTGGCTGCACCGCTGAGGACGCAGACCTGCTGCGCCGGGCTATGGGGTCAAAGAGGGGCATCGAGAGAATCGAGAAGTTAGAAGCGAAACTCTTCGCTGGCATGCACAAAAACGGCATCAACGAGCAGACCGCGATAGGCATCTATGCGCAGATCAAAGCCTTCGCAAACTTTGGTTTCGCTGAGAGCCACTCGATCAGTTTCGCCCTACTCGTCTACGCGAGCGCCTGGTTCAAGCTGCACTACCCCGCTGCGTTCTTGATCGGGCTGCTCCGCTCCCAGCCCATGGGCTTCTATGCGCCAAGAAGCCTGGTCGAAGACGCCCGTAGGCACGGGGTCAAGGTGCTCGCGGCCTGTGTGCAGCACCCGCATGTGCTCGCTTCGCTCGAGGGCGAAGAAGGTCAGCTCAGTGCACCCACCGGGCTAGATTCTTGCGTGCAGCAAGAGCAACCGCACCCCGGCCTGTTCGATGGCAGCACCCCAGACCGCTCCGCGGCACATCGCCGCGACGGCGCGTTCTCGGTGAGACTCGGGCTCGCGGAGATTCGTGGCATCGACACCCACACTGCGGAAAGGATCGTCGCAGCACACCAGGCTGCCCCCTTTGCCGGCCTCGCTGACCTCGCCAGGCGGGCTGACCTCGATCGCGCAGCCCTCGAGGCGCTGGCCACGGCGGGTGCGTGCGAAAGCCTCGGCATCACCCGCAGGGAGGCACTCTGGGACGCTGCCCCAGCGTCAGACAACCGCGAACGCTTTCTCCCCGGCATTGCCGTCCACGTGCAGCCCCCGCTGCTCCCCATTCTCAGCGATGCCGAACAAACCTCGCTCGACCTGTGGAGTACCGGGATTGTCTCGGGCAAACACCCGCTCGCGCTGCTGCGGCCCAAGCTCGACGGGCAAGGTGTCACCCGCTCAGACTCACTGCGCCACGTACGCCACGGGTCGTACATTCGGGCAGCAGGGCTCGTCACCCACCGGCAGCGCCCGAGCACCGCCGGTGGAGTCACCTTTCTCACCCTCGAAGATGAATCGGGCACCGCGAACGTGGTCGTCTGGAGCTCCGTATGGCAGCGTTTTCAAGGCATCGCTCGAGGTTCCCCCGCGCTCATCGTCACCGGCGTGCTTGAGCGCAGCACTGACGGGCTGCCCAACCTCATCGCCGAAACATTCGAACCGCTCGCCGCCCCAGAATCAGTCTCCTCACGAGACTTTCGCTGATCCTCGCCAGTCCATCTCCAGCACAGCTACCCGAGGAACCTCATTTAAATATGCCCGCGAAACATCTTCGGTGACTCACGAAGGAATGCCCGCGTAATTGCTGAGTCTAACCGGCTTGTTTCGTCCGCGGTCGGGCGGGTTTGACCCCAGCGGTCGCGTCGGGCTGTTTCGCGTACTCAGTGGCTTCGAGTTTGCGTGTCTTGTCGGCGGCGAGCCAGGTGAGGCGCTGCTGGATCCGGTCGATCTCGCGGGCGATATGCGCGGGGTTCAAACTGTCCCGGTACGCGGTCAGCTCCGCAGCCTTCTCGCTGGTGAGGACGCCGGATCGGAGAACCCGGTCGAACGGGGTCGCAAGCGTGTCATAGACGCGTCTGCGGCGGCCCTTACCGTCGGTGTCCCATCCGATGGGTTTCTTCGTCGGGGTGAGGAAGTTGTGGCGGTCGTTCACGAGCGGCCAGAGCTCGTTCAAGAGCTTCAGTTGCGGCGCCGTGTCGTATCGCCAGTAGAAGCCGTATCTGCGGACGATCTGGTTGTTCTTCGATTCGACCGTGGCCTGATCGTTTTTCTTGTACGGGCGTGATCTGGTGAAGTAGATATCAAGTTCAGCGGCCCACCCGATGACGTTGTAGTTGATGAACTCGCTCCCGTTATCAAAATCGACTCCGGTCACCTCGAACGGGGTGTCAGCGATGAACCGGTCAAGCGCGTCACGCAGGTGCAGATGCGCGTTGTTGCGGATCGAACGGGTGTACGTCCACCCGGTGTGCATGTCCGTCATGTCGAGGGTCCTCGCGAACTCGCCCTTGAGCACAGGCCCGCAGTGGGCGACGGTGTCGCCCTCGAAGAACCCGGGCACCTGCTCAATCTCATCCCCAGCCTTCCGGACGGTGATCGAGTTGCGCAGCAACGGGCCCGGTGTGGTTGTGGTGATGCCGCGCAGCGGGTCCTTTGCGCGGGTGGGTGCAAGATAGCGGTCGATCGTTGCTGGGCTCATCGCGAGCAACTCGTCACACACCCTGTCGGAGTAGCCGCCCGTGCCCGGCACCAACTCCCCGTGAGCTTCAAGCAGCATCAGCTGCAACTCCATCGTGGCGGCGAGGTACTTCCCGCTGATCCCGCCAGCGAACGCCCACACCCGCTGCAACACCGTGATTGCTTGCTCGGAGTACTTCAACGCCCGCGGCTTCCTCTTCCTGGTGCCGACGCGGCGTGGTTTCAGTGCTGCTTTCAGTTGCCGGCGTGCGTTGTCTCTGGACCAGCCCGTGATCGCGCACACCTCGTCGAGTAGCTTGCTCTTTGCACCTTTTTCTGCGGCCGCGTATTGCCGCGCGAACTTTCTGGTGATCTCGTGTCTGGCTCGCATTGATAGCCCACTTCCCATGAAACTGATGATGTCGTTTCGCGGGCATTCTTATTTGAGTCACCGGAACCGTTTCGCGGGCATATTAGGTGAGGCACGTCGCAGCGCTGACACTGAAACACGGCAACCGATACAATTTCATGCCAAGGAGCGTGAACTAAGGCACTGAACCGAGCTTCAGCGCAGGCGAGGACATGGTGGGCTTTCTATTTCGTGCCTCAGCACCCAATGGAAAGTACACCCTGTGGTTGGCTCCCAGTTTACCACTGCGCTGTCAAGAGAAACACCTCGGAGGAATGATACTTCCCATCCCAGACAGCCCCTACTTCACCAAAATTAACTGCACCGAATTGCATCGCTCACCGGACATTGCCGCAGGCGGGTGTCTTGGGACGCGCGATTGCCGAGTACCCTAGTTGCCGACGGGACTCTAGAGAGAAGCTCTACTTGTTCAGTTACCCGGCGAGCTTTCGGTCGGTGTCGAAAGCGGAATGGGTCAGTGAATGATGGGAGGATCATTCCATGACCACATTCTTGCCGAACATTGATGATCTGCTCGCCGCGCTCCCTGACACCAAAGCGGCCGTTGACGCACGCGAGTTAGCGATTGCTGGAGCAACCGCTGAGACATCCACTGAGCTTGATCAGGCGCTCTCCGCGATCGTTCAGGAATGGTTGTCTTGAAGACACGTCAACAAATGAGACTTGAGTGGCTTGAGATTCGGGGCTTCCGAGCATTCGGTTCGGAAGCGCGTCGCATGGATCTGACTTCAAATCTAATAGTGGTGCACGCTGGAAATAGCCAGGGAAAGACAAGTCTCGCAGAGGCAGTTGAGTTCCTTGTGACTGGCCGTAGTAGTAGGCGGGATCTGTTCGGTGGCGCAAAAGCCGAGTACAACGAGAGCCTGCGCAATGCGCACCTACCAGCTAATGATCCGGTGTGGGTCGCAGCCGGGATTCGCAACGATGCCGGCATCATCCGAGAGGTTCGGCGTGAACTTGTAACTGACTTCTCCGGAGCAACGGACTGCGATTCTCGCCTCACCGTCGATGGAGAAGAAGTCTCATCACTATCATTCCTTGGTATTGACACGATCGAAGGTGCGATTGCAGCACCTGTGTTGCTGCAGCACACCCTGCGATATGTCTTGTCGACTGAGCCCAAACAGCGTGCTACCTATTTCAAGGCTCTTCTCGCACTATCCGATCTTGACCTGTTTAGAGAACGTGTCCGTGCACAAGCAGCCGATCTCGAACATGTCTCAACGGGTCCAGGACTTCTGTCGTTGCAGCGCCTCTCTCAGACGGATCTTGCTGCGTTTGCAATCAAGATTCAGCAGCTCGACGTACCAAATCGCGAAACTTTGCGTGTGAGCATGGAACAAGTACTACTCGAAGCAGGTACAGACGTTCTTGGGAGGGAGAGCGAATCGATCTCGCACCTAATTGAGACGCTCGATCAGTTGGTTCGGGAGCGCAATGATCTAGTATTTCCACTTAATGACTTCATTGTTGCGCTCCCAACAGAATTTCCCCCAGTGCCTGATCTGAGCACATACATTGAAGAGATCCGACGCGCGGACGAGATCTCGGCGACGCTTCTTCCAGTTCTGACTGCAGTCCTGCGGGTGCCCGAAATCGCACACATTGATCAGCCGGTTGACTGCCCGGTCTGTTTGACAGCGGATGGACTCACGCCCGAACGCGTCAAGGATATCCAGACTCGTCTACGCGACACAACACAACTCTCAGCCGCGTCCTCTGCCGCGGAGAACGCCGTGAGAAACTTTCGCACTCATCTCCAAACTTGGGCCAACTCGGTCAAGAATTCAATTCCGAGCGCCACCGCCTGGGACCACACCCGCGAGCAGGCTGTGGCCTCCGCAGCTGCGGGTCTGAGCACAGAGATCCCTGTTTTACTGACCGCGGCGCTAGAGTACGTCAGGCGCATTGCTGCCCGTGCACAAGAAGTTGTCGATGCCGCCCGGCATGTGGATGCCACAGCGGCAGAAATGGTGGATCTTGTCCATCGAAGAGTAAATGTTCCAGATGGAGCAACCATCTCGTTGGTCGACCTCGAGGAACTCTTATCCGAATTCTTGGATGAGCTATCCGCTGATAATGAGATCGTAAGTTTGCGGACAGCAGTCCAACCGCTATTAAGCACCCGTCTTCAGTCCGAAGGGACCCAGGACTTGCTGGACGTTTTGAGGCTGCTCGAAGAACTCGTGGCGGAACAGTATTCGGAGAAGCGACGCACCATAGTTCTGCAGCGCTTAAAAAGTGCCGATGGAGCCCTAAAGAAGGCTATTGGCACCGTACTCGACGATCGCTTCGCCAAGATGAGTTCCGCAATCATGCGATGGTGGGGTTCGATCCGACCGGAAGAACTTGTTGGGTTTGCTGGAGTCAAACGCCGCGCAGCTGGAGCTATTTTCGTCAACCTTGTCGCCGCGTTGCAGGCGGACGCCGAAGGAAACGCTGTCGAACGCGACGCTCTCGGCGTATTTAGCGACTCCCAATTGAACGCGCTCGGGCTCTCCACTTTTCTCGCCCGTGCTGAACTCGTTCAATCACCTTTCGTGTTTCTTGATGACCCGATCCCGGGAAGCGACGGAGATCATCGTCTAACTTTCTGTCAAAACACCCTCGCCGAGCTACTTTCATCGGGTTTTCAAGTAATTGTTACCACTTACGACCCAAAGCTTGCCGAACTCGCCCAGACACTTAATGAGTCTTGGGGGCCGATCACTTACGACTTGACCCTTCTCAACGTCGCAGAAGGCACCGAGCCAGTGCAATCCTCTGACTTGTTCAGTAATTACATGTTGCAAGGAGAGGACGGACTGAACGCTCCCACGGCAGTCGGTCGCCGTGGTGCATGCACCGCATATCGAAGTGCAGCCGAACGGCTCGCCAAACAGATTATTGCGACAAACCGAACCGCTTCTGGGATTTTTACATCCGTTACAGACGTCGAACAGGAAGCGACGATGCTCGGAGATCTTATCCCGCTGCTGGGACCGTTCACTTTATCTGCTGATGAGAAAGGGAAATGGCAGGTGATCCCGAAGGTGCTCAATCCAGGAAATCATGATGACGGTGCACCTAGCACGATCGAGTTGAAGCAAATTCGTGGCAATCTTCGTCAAATTGCGAAGGCACACAAGCAGAAGTGGGGCAGGGACCTTATCCGGTAGGGCTCAGCCCACACTCAACGCGCGGATACTGAGGGAAACTCGGACTTTCCGTCCTCGGCCTGGTCAAGTATCGACTTGAAGGAATAGTTCTCATTCCCGTTTGCCGTTCGTCATACGGGACGTCGGTGGTTTAGTTTCGCCAGCATGTCAGCGCGCATGCGCAGAGGTGGTCAGTCGCCGTCCTTGGAAGGGGCGGCACGAAGCGCTCCGAGTGCATACAGAACAACTCCCGCAGTGACAAACACATCTGCCAGGTTGAAGGTGGCGAACCACCCGGTGTGCAGGTAGTCCACCACGCCGCGCCCGTCCAACCGGTCAATGAAATTGCCAAACGCCCCGCCGAGCAGCAACGTCGCACCCGCCCGGGACATTCTGCCCATGGTCGGTGCCGAGGAAACCGCATACCAGGTCAGTCCGGCGATGATCAGCCCGGTGACCGCCACGATGACCCAGGCGGGAAGGTCCGCGCCAAAACTGAACGCGACGCCCGGGTTATAGAGCAACCGGAGGTTGATCAGCCCTAGGTCAATTACCTGGCCGTTGGAAAGCAAGCTTTCGGCCAATGCCTTGAGGGCTAGATCCACACCGACCAGCACAACGGCTCCAAGCAGCATCGCGGCCCTGACAATACGCGCGGTTCGAACCTGCGCCGAGGAACGAGCCACAAGTTGGCCGCTCATGCCGAGGGTTCCAGGATCGAGGCTGGCTGCACGGTCTGTAGCGCGGTTTTGCGGCGGAGCCGACCGGCCCGGACACCGTTGGCAATCATCAACCGTCCAAGGTTTTCTGCCGCCTCGTTTTAGAGGAAGATATTTCTAATGGCCAAGAAAACTGACCCTGCCGTCGAAAGAACGCGCGATCCGCCTCGCTGCTTGAACACCAATCCGAATACCCATCGAAATGGGCCGCGGATCAGCGCGGTCGCGAAACAATGCAGGTGTCGGGGGGTGAACCGCCTCGCAAATGGGTCAACCAAGCCGAGGGCAACACCGGCGACCGGGAGGGCGTCACCACGGCCGAGCGTGCAGAGATTAAACGCCTCAAGGCGGAGAACAAACGGTTACGGGAAGACGTCGCGATCTTGCAAGCGGCAACAACTTCTTCGCGGGGGAACTCGACCCCCGAAACCGTTGATCATGGGGATTCATGCGGTCACAACCCGAGTGAGGGGTTCGCTCGAGTCTCTCTGTCGCGTGTTCAAAGAGCAAGGCGTGAAGATCGCTGCAAGACCTTCCCGCTTCCTGGAGACAAGGCCGTGTCGCTACGCGGACGGTGAGCGACGCGCTGGTGATGGATGCGGTGCGTGAGATCGCATGGAAAGACAAAGCCTTTTCTGACGGCACTACTCGGCGCGTGTTGACACCTGAAGGGCTCTACGGGCGCAGAAATGACCGCGTTCGTGCGCCGCACAACGATCCTAGACGCGTCTCGTGGTGCGGTAGAGCCCGGGCAATGCATGCGCTGGAGCTTTCTGGGATCACACGAGCGAAAGGGATTCGAACGACGGTGCAAAGGCGCGGACGGGCAGCGTGCTGCTGATCTGCTTGATCGTGATTTCACGGCGACTCGCCCTGATCAGAAATGGGTCATGGATTTCACCTATGTGAGGTGCTGGGCTGGGTGGGTGTATGTGGCGTTCATCCTTGACGTGTATGCGCAACGCATCGTTGCATGGCATGCGCACACCACAAGAACTGTTGATCTCGTGCTGCGGCCGTTACAGATCGCATTGTGGGAACGCGACCGAACTGGGCGCCCCATCGAGGGCGGGCCAGCTCATCGCGCACTCCGATGCGGGGTCTCAATACACTGCAAATTGCGTGGTGCGAGAAACTCGAACTTGACGGGATCGCCCCATCGATCGGGTCTGTCGGCGATGCGTACGATAATGCCCTGATCGAGAGCGTAAACGGCGTCTATAAAACCGAATGTATCCGCACCACGGTGTTTCATGACGGCCCGTACAAAACAATCACTGATATTGAATTTGCGACCGCTGGGTGGGTGGATTCGTACAGACCCATCGCGGGCTCCACGGTCGTCTACGGGAGGAACCCCCCAGCAGAGTTTGAAGAGATCCCTACGCCCGCTCCCGCCCGGGAGTTGTCTTCAACACCTGAGAGCGGCAAAAACCTTGGACGGTTCATCACGACGATTTCGGCCAGCTCGTGGATGAGGACCACCGCTGCCAAGCCGAGCACCCCAAAGAGTGCCAAAGGGATCAGTGCGGCAATCAGCAGCAGCGACAGGCCCACGTTCTGGAGCATGATCCGACGGGTGTTGCGTGCATGGTCCAGGACCTGTGGCAGGTGATTCAAGTCTTCGCCCATCAGCGCGATGTCTGCGGTTTCGATGGCCACGTCTGTACCCATGGCCCCCATGGCAATGCCGGTATCTGCCGTTGCCAGGGCTGGCGCGTCATTGACTCCGTCCCCGACCATTGCGGTCGGCTGCCGGGACTTGAGGGTGCGGATGATCTCCGCCTTGTCCTCCGGGCGCAGGTCCGCATGGACTTCGGTGATGCCCGCTGCCTTGCCCAGGGCCGTTGCGGTGATGACGTTGTCCCCGGTGAGCATGACCATGGTGTAGCCGGATGCCGTGAGCCTGGCGACGACCTCGCGGGCCTCGGGGCGCAGCTCGTCACGGACGCCGATGGCACCGATGACCTGCCCGTCGTCCTCGATGAGCACAGCGGTGGCCCCGGCGCGCTGCATCCGCTCTATGTCCGGGGCCAAGGCACCGGGAATGATCCAACCTGGGCGGCCGAGCCGGACACGCCTGCCCTCTAGTTGCCCTTCCAGGCCCGCCCCGGGAATCGTGTCCACGTCGGTGACCGATGCCCTGCCGGTGGTCGAAGCGAGGATGGCGCGGGCCAACGGGTGTTCGCTGCGGGCTTCCAGGCCTGCTGCAAGGGCAAGGACTTGTTCCCGGGTCGCGGACCCGGTGCCCACGATCTCGATCACCGAAGGCTTGTTCCGGGTCAGGGTTCCGGTCTTGTCCAAGGCGATGGTGCGGATCTTCCCCAGGGTTTCCAGGGCACCGCCGCCCTTGATGAGTACACCGATCCGGCTGGCAGCGCCAACGGAGGCCACCACGGTCACGGGCACGGAGATGGCCAGCGCGCAGGGCGAGGCAGCCACCAGCACGACCAGGGCACGTTCGAACCACAGTGCCGGTTCCCCGACGATGAAGCCGAAGACGATGATCAGCGCCGCGGCGATCAGGATGCCCGGGACCAGTTTCTTGGCGATGGAATCGGCCAGCCGCTGGCCCGGACCTTTGCGGGACTGCTCCGCTTCCACGATGTGCACGATCTTGGCCAGCGAGTTGTTCTCCGCTGTGCTGGTGACTTCAACCTCCAGTGGGCCGGTGCCGTTGATGGACCCGGCATAGACCTCGGAGCCGGGGCCGGCCTCGACGGGGACCGATTCGCCGGTCAGGGCCGAGGTGTCCAGGGAGGTGCGTCCGGTGACTACCCGCCCGTCGGTGGCCAGGCGTTCCCCGGGCCTCACAACCATGCGGTCCCCGGGGATCAAGACGGAGGGGGACACGGTGGTTTCGATGCCGTTGCGCAGGATTCGTGCCTCGGCCGGAACCAGGTCCAGCAGTGCCCGCAGGCCCCGCCGGGTCTTCGCCAGCGAGTATTCCTCAAGTCCCTCCGAAATTGCGTACAGGAAGGCCAGCATCGCGGCTTCTTCGAACTGACCCAAGGCCACAGCGCCAACGGCGGCGATTGTCATCAGCGTACCGACGCCGATCTTTCCCTTGAACAGGCGTCGGAGAGTGGAGGGCACAAACGTCCAGGCGGCAACCAGCAGCGCACCGAGCTCAAACGGAAGCGTTACGAACCGGGGGCCTCCGGCCAGCGAGATGATCCATCCGGCGAGCAGCAGCACCCCGGCCACCGCAGCCGCTCGGACCTCGGTTACCTGCCAGAACCCCAGAGCTTCTTCGACTTCACCGTTCTCGGTTGTCTCGTCGCTGCATCCGCATGCGTCGCTCATCGGGCGTTCTCCTTTTCAATCATTGGGGCGGTGGTGCTGTCGGGGCCGTAGTTCGGGCAGAGGCTGACAGCGTTGCCGGTGGCGGCAAGCAGGATCTCGGCCTGGGCGAGCATGTCCATCAGCTCCGGGCGGGACAGCGAGTAGTACACGCTGCGGCCCTCGGAGCGGCCCTCGACCAGGCCGCAGTCGCGCAGGCAGGCCACGTGCATCGAGGCCGTGGACTGGGCCAGGCCAAGTTCGCGGGTGAGGTCACTAACGCGCACCTCACCGTGGGCCATACGCCTGACGATCTTCAATCGAATCGGGTCGCTAAGGGAATGGAACAAGGCGGCAGCGGGGTCCAGCCCGCACGCATCCATCGAAGCATCTTGATTGATCAGCATTTCATGATGATATCTCAAATTACTGATCATTGGTTGACGTGCCCAGCCGCAAGGGTCCACCCTAGTGCTCATCCCGATAGAACATGAGCGTTTTGTGCGGTCTGTTCAGGATCGCAAATCTTGAACAACCGTCGCGGTCAAGGTTCGCTCTCTGCATAGCGAGACAAACGACAATGGCTGGCCGTCACTTGCTTCGGTCGTGGGGGCTGCGGATCAGGCGCAGCAGGAGAGCTTTGCGACGTCGGTGGTGAATGCCTTGGCGGCGATCCTTATGCCCTCGGCCATCGTCAGGTAAGGGCTCCAAGCGGCGGCGACCTGTGCGGTGGTCATTCCCGCTTCGAGGATGTAGACGCCAGCGGCCGCGATTTCCCCGGCGTCCCTGGCCACTGCGGACATGCCCAGGATCCGTCCGGTACCCAACTCAGCAACAACCTTGATGAAGCCACGCGTGTCGCGGTTGACCACAGCGCGCGGCACGTACTCCAGGGGCAGGACCCGGCACTCACAACGGATCCCCGCAGCGACAGCTTCCTTCTCCGTCATCCCGACCGACCCGAGGGCGGGGCTGGTGAAGGTGACCCGCGGCAGGTTCCGGTAGTTGACCTCGGCCACGGCATCGGTGAACGCATTGTCCACGGCCATCGCGCCGTGGGCCGCCGCGACGTAAACGAACTCCCTCTGGCCGGTCACGTCCCCGGCGGCCCAGATGCGTGGGTTGGACGTGGCCAGGCGGGAGTCGACCACGATCTCGCCCGTGGTGCCGGTCTTCACGCCGACGGCGTCAAGGTCCAGTCCATCGGTGACGGGGCGGCGGCCCAGTGCCACGAGGATGTGGGAAGCGCGGAATTCCTCTTCGCCCCCGGCCACGCTTGCCGTCACCGAGACCCCGTCCGGGCCGGAGGCCACGGAGTTGGCGGTGGCCCGCCTGACCACCCGGATGCCCTCGTCGGCGAACACCCCGGCCAGGGCCTTGGAAGCCTCCGGCTCTTCCTGTGATGCCAACCGGGAGCGAACCAGCATGGTCACTCGGGAGCCCAGCCCGGGAGAAAAGCTGTGCCATTTCCATGGCAACATAGCCCCCGCCCAGGATCAGCATGGATTCGGGCACCTCGTCCAGCTCCATCGCCGTCGTTGAGGTCAGGTACCCTGCCTCGGCCAGCCCGGGGACGGGCGGCACCCATGGCGCGGCTCCGGTGGCCACGAGGTAGTGTTCGGCCTCGATCGTTCGCAGTGCGCCGTTCGGGGAGGCGACGTTAAGCAGCGGTGCGTCTTGGGCCCCAGTGAACAAGGCGTCCCCCTCGATCATGGTCCAGCCGTAGTCCGCAGCCAGATCGACGTACTTTTCCGACCGCATGCTTTCCACCAACGCGGCCTTGCCCTGGATTAGGGCGGGCATGTCCACCGGGCTCGCAGAGGTCTCCGCCCCGGGAAGCGGGCGGAGTTCAGCGCCACGTGGCGGGCCTCGGCGGCGGCAAGCAAGGCCTTGGACGGCACGCAGCCGGTATTTACGCATGTCCCGCCCACAGTGCCGCGCTCCACCATAACAACACGCTTGCCCAGGCCAGTGGCTCGGATCGCGGCCGCAAACGCTCCGCCGCCGGAGCCAATGATCGCTAAATGGAGCTGTTCATTGTTCATTAGGTTCATCTTCTTCTGTGGGTCAAAACGTCCTATGAGCAATTCTCAAGCTTCCAGTGCAATCGAAGGTCAAGTGTGGCGGCCCATCGGAAGAGGAACCAACAAACATGAGGATCGGACAGCTTGCGGAAGCGACCGGAACCACGACCAAGACTCTGCGGTTCTACGAGGAGACGGGGCTGCTCCCCTCCGGCCGAGCGCCTGGCCTCCGGCTACCGGGACTATGCCGAGGATGCGGTGGGTCGGATCGGTTTTATTCACAGGGGCCAGGCCGCCGGGCTGACCCTCGGCCAGATCCGGCAGATCTTGAAGATCCGCGAGCACGGCCAGACACCATGCTCGCACGTCCAGGGGCTGCTGGGGCAGCGCATGGGGGAACTTGATGCCCAGATCTCCGAACTCCTGGCCCTCAGGGAAACCATCTCCCAGCTCCACGAAAATGCCAGCACCCCTGAGCCGAACGCCTGTTCAGCCGACCAGGTCTGCCGATACATCTGAGCAACGGTCCGCCCCGGTAGCTGCGGGTGTCGTGGCCAGGAATGCCTGCCGGTCGATAAGAGGGCAACCATTGACTCGCGCGTCCCATAAGGGGCTTGGGCTGCTTCACGGTCACCCGGTGGACTGGCACCTTAGCTGGGCGAGACAACTTTCGAGTCTTGGGACTGCAACATTTAGCTTCGCAAATAATGCGATATTTAGCGCTGAAAAGCACAGAGAAAGTGGCCGCGATAGCGACTGTCCCGCAAGAGATTCCTCATATAGGACAGCCACTTCTCCCAAGAACTACTTCATGCAGCGCCGGTTACACGGGGTGTAGTGGTCATCGTGCGCGCTTCAGCGAGCAACAGCAAACCTCATCACCAAAACTACGGTGTCCACTTCAAATTGACCAAACCCACTAAGGCAGCAATCGCCATCGATGGCACCAGGAAAAGCAGGGTGTGCATGCGTTGCACGCTTTGTGCATAGCCAGTTCACCGGTTTCGGGGAGGTTCCCCAGGAGCGTTGACGCCCGCACTTGCCACCGCTAGCCTTCACCCATGGCAGCGTACATCAGCCCACAGATTGAGCAGCTCACTTTTCGCGATGCAGCAGGTGACGTCATCGACTATGGAAATCGTTGGGATCAAGGGCCGCCTGAAGCCAGCTACGAAGTCGTGGAGCATCCTGAACGATTCACGCCGCTACACGCAGTGGCGTCTGCTCTGATCGACTACCTGGCTTCAAACCATGAAGTAACAGTGGAAGAGGGCTACCACGTCACGGATGGCCTCACCAATAAGCCCACACCTGCCGATGTCAAGCGGGCAGTCCGACTCACACCGCTCGCTGGTGGCTGTGCACCAATCACATTCATTCTGACAAGCTTTCCTCGGGTGCGAATACATCCCGGAGCACTCTTCACCGCCGCATACCCTTCGTGCGGATGCAACGCTTGTGATGAGAACTGGGTCGGCGCTGCAGATGAACTCGAATGGCAAACACTGGCAATAGCTGGCGGAGGCTTCACCGAAGAAGTGAGCGAACCGCGTCGCCCAAAGTGGAGTTTTGACCGGAACCACGGCTTCACACAGGGCATGGGGCAAACCATTTCCTACCATCTACGGGCACTCGACGGATTAGTCGAAACATCAGGCAAATCACACGCTGATAACGTCCCGGTAGCTGTGATTCAGCAAGCAAGATCCACACTCAATGAAGTGGCCGAACTGAGTCCCGAAGGCAACTGGCTGCCCTGGCCACTGAGATAACCAGGAATCCTCACGCGACGCGCTACAATCGCAGACTACGGAGGGTCGGTTTGCGGGGTGAATCCGTTCCCTATAAGTGCCGAGTGGGGTCCATACGCTGATGAAGAATACGAATCACGTGAATAGAGCCGTCGCGTTCAACATAGAAAATTAAGTGGCTCCCCACGACGTAGCGCCGGTAGCCACTCCGGATTTGCTCGACTTATCGACCGCGTCCAAGATCACCCGCGACGCGCTCAATAGCCTCCCGAATTTCAACGATGTAAGTTTCTGCCTGGCTCGCATCCCACTTCTCCTGGGCAAAGTCCCAGATAGATGAAAGGTCGCACTGAGCTGCCGGCGTAAGCCGAAAACTGCTCACGATTTCTTAGAGGAAATGAAAGCTTCGAAGTCGAACAATTCAGGCTCGCCCCCGCTTTCTTCACCAGCGATGAGCGCCGCGCGAAGCGCAGACATCTGCGCTTCCTCATCCTCGAGCAAACGAAGCCCCGCACGCACAACTTCACTCGCTGTCCGATAACGACCTGTCGCTACCTCACGTGCGAGGAAAGACGTGAAATGATCGTCAAGACTTATCGATGTATTGGCAGCCATATCATGAGAATACCAATAATTGGTACGGACTAAAGGTGCTTGCCGAAGGTTGCAAGCTAAATATGCTGAGCCCATGACTTTTGCAAACTTCGGCACGCTCGGAACGCTTCCGGGAAAACGGGATGATCTCATCGCAATTCTGACCCGACCAAGTAACGAACTAAGTAATGCAGGGTGCTTGCTTTATGAGGTCGGTACGAACGATAACGATCCCAATACCGTTTTTGTCGCAGAATTGTGGGAATCAGCAGAGGCCCACGGTGCGTCGCTGCAACTTGAAAGTGTGCGTGCTGCTATCACTGAAGCAATGCCGCTGCTTCTCTGGCGAAATGGGTGGCTACCGTTTCCACGTCTCTGGTTCTCCACTCAGATCATAAAACTACTTCTGCAGTGGGCAGCAGGGATAGGGCTCTTCTCCACGACCAAACACATTTGGTGAATGACCGAAGTACCCCAATTACGGCACCCTCCAACATCGAGGTCCACGCCCGGAGCAACGTCTAGCTTCACCCTGCAGTACCTACTGATCTGGAGGTCGCTGGTGGAGTTCCAATTTCCTCGACGGTGTGCCCTGCGCACGGAACTTTGGTCACCCTTGCGTGTTCAACACGCGCCATATGGAACCAGCGCATTTCGTCTCGTAACCGGCACCAGCCGATCAAGTCCCAGCGCCCGCTTCTCGACGCAAAGATCACCGGTTCGACGTCCCGCTTCGTCTTCTGCCCATCTCCCGCGGTGTAACGGATACGCACAACCAGTTGCTCCGTCATCGACTCTTCAATAGCTGACTGAACCGCGCGCGTGGCATTCTGCTCCCCGGTCCACCCAAATACGACGCGCAAGTTGCTCAGCTTTCTCACGAGTCCGCGGTCCCAGCACATTCATGATCTTCCGAATTCCTGCCGAGGCAAGGTCCGCATAGGGCGCCTCTGGAGCTGCTGAGACCGCCGCGAGCAGCGCGACCGCTTGTGAAGGTGTCAGATTAATCGGCGGGAGATTCGATTGGCCTGCCACCCCATACCCGCCACCAGGGCCGGGCCGAGACCAAATCGGCATTCCGCTGTGTTCGAGGGCGTCAATGTCTCTCTTCACCGTACGTATGGACACACTGAACTCGCGCGCCAGCCGCTCCGCTGTGCATCCCCGGGAGGCTGCGTCCCTTTGAGTGGTGGAAAATCACTTCACCAATACGAAGGTCAGTGCTGTTAGTTTAAGCGGCCTCGAGCCCTGCTAGCACCACCCCCTCAACGGGTTGGGTGATGAGCTTCATCGAGTTCTCACTGAAATACCTCCTGTCGGCAGCATCCCATTCATCGTGCTGCTCAATCAACACATGCCCGGTCAACCGCAGCAGCGCTTCAGGGTTCGGGAACGTGCCGACGACATTCGTGCGCCGCTTGATCTCTTTGTTGAGTCGTTCGAGCGGGTTCGTGGACCAGATCTGCTGCCAATGCTGTGGCGGGAACTCGGTAAACGCGAGCAGGTCATCCTTGGCCGCATCAAGAAGCTCAGCCGCAGCAGGATGACTTCTGGTGAGCATCGTCACCACCTCACCGAACTGAGCATGCACGAGCTCTCGTTTCCCGCGCGCCGCACGAAAATTGTTCGGATAATCGCGGCGACCATTTGGGTGGCACGTTCGAACCCGGGCGAGCACGTTACGCATGAAGTGCACCCGGCAACGTTGCCACGCAGCACCCTGGAACGACACCTCGATGGCACGCACGAGGCCAGCATGTGCATCACTGATGACGAGTTGCACCCCGCCCAGGCCGCGCCGTTTCAGGTCTCGGAAGAACTCGGTCCAAAACGGTTCAGACTCGGTATCACCGACTTGGAACCCCAGCACCTGCCGCTGCCCGTCAGCTGCAACCCCCACAGCGATCACGATCGCTTGGGATACCACCCTGCGACCGACCCTTGCTTTGCAGTAGGTTGCGTCAACGAACACGTACGGGTAGGTGGTGTCGTCGAGGCGGCGCTCACGAAACTCAGCGACGTCCTCTGTCAAGCTCCTGGCAGATGCGTGACACTTCAGACTTTGAAATCCCGCTCTCAGCGCCGAGCGCTTTCACGAGATCATCAACCTTCCTGGTTGATACGCCGTGCACATAGGCTTCCATGACGACGGCGAACAATGCTTGATCGACTCTGCGTCGTCGCTCGAGCAACGACGGGAAAAACGATCCCTCGCGCAGCTTTGGGATGCGCAGATCGAGATCGCCCGCGGTCGTTGACAAGGTTCGAGGTCGGGTGCCGTTGCGCTGCGTGGTCCGACCGTCAGAACGCTCATACGGGGCGGCGCCGATCACCGTTTCGGCTTCTGCGTTGATCAGTTCCTGGAATGCGCGCTGAGTGAGCAGGCGGATACGTTCGGTGGTGTCGGTGAGTTCGAGTTCCTTCAGGAGCTCGATCAGGGCAGACTGGTTGAGAGCCATCGTGTGGTGTGTCCTTTCGTGAGATCAGTAGAGAGTTCTTACTGACCATCGCACGATGGCTCGCTCGTCACCGTGGTGACACAAAGCCTCAGGAATTACACCACCCCACGGGACGCAGCCTCCCCGGGAGCCGCTACCTCGCAGCATCTCAAACAGCGCGTGGAGTCGTTCCGCTCGTTTCATTCTTCACCTCAGCACAAATCATGTCAGAAATAGTGACATGCCGTTGTCCGGGGGTGCTGGGAGGATCGTGACATGACAACGTCTACTCCAAGCAAACCGACAATAATTCTTGTTCCCGGCCACTGGTTAGGAGCATGGGCATGGGATGAGGTCCAAGCGCAGCTCACAGCGCTGGGTCGAGAGGCTATCTCGCTGACGCTTCCTGGGCTCGACGCGACCGACCCAGATCGAGCCTCCAGAACGCTTACTGACCAGGTGGCTGCACTAGAGCAAGTTGTATCGGCTAACACCGATCCAGTTGTCATCGTGGCCCACAGTGGAGCAAACGCACCGGTAACACTCCTCCTGGATCGGTTTCCTGAGCTAGTTGGCCGCGTGGTGTGGGTTGACAGCGGCCCTGCCGCCTCCGGAATGGCTTTCGCCCCCCGATTTCCCAGAAGGCACCGAAGGCCTCGAACTTCCTCCATTCGAGGTGCTCAAAGAACAAGCCAGTATCGAGGGCCTCACTGAAAAAATGCTCGAACGTTTTCGAACACAAGCACTTCCCGAACCCGGCGCAGTGCTGAGCCAAACGCTTCACCTCACAAACGATGCCCGCTTCAAGGTGCCGAGCACATTCGTGTGTTGTTCCATCCCAAGCTCGCAGGTCCTCGAGCTAGTCGAAGCTCGTCATCCAATGTTTGCGGAGGTCGCTAGTTTTAAGGGAGTCGAATATGTGGATCTTCCGACTGGCCATTGGCCCATGTGGAGCCGACCGATCGAGCTCGCGCAGATCATCGCATCCGTTTCATTAAGCAACTAGTTCGCCCAGATGGGTCAGCAACACGAACACACCGGTCCGCTAATGCTTAGACGCAAATTCCATTCTCCGGAAAGCCGAGGACTGGAGTTTTTGTGTCAATGTCGCCTGGCGATTCAATCCCGTGCTCCAACTTGGGTAAACACGAAATCCTCGTTTCCCGTCGCGCGTATCTGAGCGGCTTATTCCAAGATTTGCCAGTTGGGCCGACGAAAATTCGAAGACTCCGAACTGCTCATCTTCACGTACGAACACCAGAAGTCCTTCGATGTGCTCATCTGATTCGAACGGGCAGGTTTCTCCGTTTGAGTTCCGTTTCCACACTGCTACGAATGCACCAGGCTTCTTTGGAGTCACACGAGCTGTACGAATACGCCATATTTCGGATCCCAGGGCGACTATTTCCAGCCTCGTAGTCACCGTTCTGTTCTTCGGGCTGTGGGCATCCTGGTGCACCGTATTGATCACTTGAAAGCGCGACGAAGTCTTCAAACGCCGTGAACTGCATCCGCTCATATTATCGGGCAGATCGACCACGTACAGCAACGAAAGTCACCGCCTGCGCTGGCACCGCGTGCAGAAATGCGACGAACGGTTCATGAACGCCTCGCGTTTGATCGGTCCGCCACATCGCGGGCACGGCTCTCCCCCACGACCGTAAGCATTCAATGAGTGCGCGAAGTACCCTGCCTCGCCGTTGACGTTCACGTATTGCTCGTCAAAGCTCGTGCCGCCCTCAACAGAGGCCCTGCGCAAACACCGCACGCACATGCACAAGAAGCTCCGTGGCCTTCCGCGCACTCACGTCCACGCCCGCAGTCTCAGGGTGCAACCGAGCCCGCCAAAGCGCCTCATCGGCGTAGATGTTGCCGACCCCGCTGAGCAAGCCTTGGTCTAGCAGCAACCGCTTTACAGCGCTCGACCGCTTACGCAGCGCCGCGACAAACGCAGCGTCATCGAAGGCGGGATCGAGAGGATCCCGCGCGATATGAGCGACCTGGCTCGGAATAAATGCGGCATCGCTCCCACGACCAGCAGCAAAGCCGTCACCAGTCGGCACAAGCGAATCAATCGCGAGCGACCCGAAGAGTCGCTGATCCGCGAAATCAACCCGCAGCTCACCGTGCTGCGGATGTTCGATCCACAATCGCACCCGAACGTGTCGGTCGTCAGGAGCCTCATGCTCGCGCAGCAGCATCTGCCCGCTCATCCCGAGATGCGAGAGCAGCGCAGAGCCTGAGCCGGCCCCACCAGCAAGCGAAAGCGGCATCCACATGAACTTGCCCCTGGCGAACCGGTTCGGCAAGAGTGGCGCCGACAATTCTTCGTTCAAAATCAGCAGCGGGATCAGCATCGCCCACCGGGTGATGCCTCTTCAGAGCGCGCGAATCACGAACCTCAACGCCAGCAATCCAAGCACCGTGCACTGCGGGAGCAAGCCCAGCACGAACCACCTCGACTTCAGGTAGCTCCGGCATATCAGCGGTTCTTACGCTTCAGCGCGCCCCGGTCGTTCAATTTCAGAACGAGCTCGCGTGCTGCGACGATCTCGGCAGCCTTCTTGCTAATCCCAGCACCCTTGCCACGAATACCGTCGAGTTCCACCGTCGCCTCGAAACGTCGGTCGTGGTCTGGCCCTGATCCAACGATCTCGTATGAAGGCCGCGGGACTCCACGCGCGTCGGCTTCCTCTTGCACCGGTAGCTTTGGGTCAAGTGAAATCGTGAAACGCTCGGGGTCCGCAAGCAGCGGATCAATGAGGTTTCGCACAAACCCTGCCGCGGTCTCGGGGTCGGTCGACAAATAGACCGCACCAATCATCGCTTCGACCGCGTCGGCAAGCAGCGACTCCTTTTCGCGACCGCCGCTGCGTTCCTCGCCGACGCCGAGGCGCAGGTGCGCGCCAACACCGATGTTGCGGGCAACCTCGGCGAGCGCAACGCTCGACACGAGGGCAGCGCGCCGCCTCGAAAGTTCCCCCTCAGACAGGTCTGGAAAGTCGGTGAAGAGCTTCACCGTCACAGACTGCCCAAGAATCGAGTCGCCAAGAAACTCAAGGCGCTCGTTATGCGGGGCACCACCGTTTTCATACGCCCAAGAACGATGTGTCATCGCGAGCTGAAGCAGCTCGGGGTGAACCTTCACATTGAAGGGAGCAAGAAAAACCGCCGAGGTCGCCCTCAGGCGAACTCGGCGGTTGTGACTGTGTCACGTTCTTACGCGTCAGCGACCTTGCGGCCCTTGTACTCGAGGAACAGTGCGTTGCCCTGCGAATCCTCAACTACGCGCGCGCGGTGCGGGAGGCTGTACACAGTGCGACCGTTCTCTTCGGTCTTCACCAGGTTAGGCACAATGGCCTTCCATGCCGAACGGCGGTGGCGAGTGTTCGAACGCGATGTCTTGCGCTTGGGAACAGCCATGATGCTTCTCTTTCCTACTTGCTTTCAGAATCGGTTACCCGATCCAGGTCTTTTTCTTCAGCCAGCAACCCGGCCAGCGCAGCCCATCTCGGATCTCCCGAAACAGACTCGGCTGCAGCCTCGGCATCACGCAGATCACCGGTCTCGGGGTCGAGACCTGGGCAGTCTGGGCGGCACACTGGCTGAAACGGTAGTGCAAGCACTACCGCGTCTCGGAGTGGGGGTTCAAGATTCACGTGATCACCGTGAACCCTATACTCTTCGGCCTCCGTAGGAGTATACGCGAAAAGTTCCTGAAATTCGACTTCGAACGGTGCGGTGAAGTCCGTGAGACAACGACCGCACTGTGCGTGCATGGTTGTGTCGACCGCAACCGAGGCCAAAATACCCTCGTGCACCGACTCAAGGCGCACGTCCAGATCGATGTTTTCCCCTGCGGGAATCTGGGCGAGCATCTCGCCAAACGCCTCAGGAGCCGTAAAGCTACGCTCGCGTTCTCGCATTTCACCGGGACGGTTGATGATGTCCCGAATGTTCTCTTCGTATACGCGCATGCTGGTCACTGATACAGATTACCTGATCCACCTGCGACTGGCCTGATGGCCGCAATCGTATCGATTGCATAACCCGCACATGATTCACAGGCCACTGCTACGCTTCCGTCACCGATCGATCCTATGATTTTCATTCAACCCCCTCATTGGCCAGGCGCCCGAGATTACGTAGGAGACCTCATGCAGATGAAGACAGCAAGGAATTCGAGGATCGCGGTCTTCGTCGCCGCAGCACTACTAACGCTGCCACTTGCGGCTTGCTCGGCCCAGAGTTCAGGCGGCTTTTCAACTCGCGACGGCGTCGCGCTCGATTCTGCGACCGTCGACATGTCGTTGGGATCCGCCGAATCTCAGGTGAGCCCTATAGTCGCGCCGGATGCGACCCGGTCAGTGATCAGCACCGGTGACATTACGGTCGAGGTGAGCGATACTCGTGCCGCGGTCGATACCGCGACGAAGCTTGCGGAAAGCCTGGGCGGCTTTGTAGAGTCGCAGTCCCTCGGCGGCCCAGGGTCGGGTAGCTCTGATAGTGCGAGTCTCACCATACGCGTTCCTGCACAAAAGTTTGACCAAGCATTCGAGGCGCTCGGTGAACTGGGCACTCCTTTCAATGAGAACCGCTCCGCTACCGATGTCACCGCGCAGCACGTCGATTTGCAGGCCCGTGTCGAATCTCTTCAGACCTCAGTAACAAGGCTCACCGAACTCATGGAGGGCGCGGCAACAACGAGCGAGCTGATCGAAGCCGAATCTGCTCTCTCTGCAAGGCAGGCCGAACTCGACAGCCTCACCGCGCAGCTTGAAATGCTCGAGGGCCAAGTCTCCGAGTCGACGATCTGGGTGAACTTCACCACGAAGAGCGCACTCCCAGGCGGCCCAGCAAACTTCTGGGAAGGTCTGCTCGCGGGCCTGAACTCGCTCACCGTCGCCGGAGCAGGTGCCCTGGTACTGCTCGGGGTACTACTGCCGTGGCTCGTGATCGTCGCGATCATTACCGTGGTGGTTGTGATGCTGGTTCGCTCCAGCAGCAGGCGCAAAGCGCGTCGCAGGCTCGCACTAGATCAGACAGAGGCGCACACTCTTGCAGCCGGGCAGGCACAGCAGAGTTACACTCAACCACAACCCTCTCAGCAGCCTGCGCCCGTCGGGGCACCTCAGCAAGAAGCCACTCCGCAACCTCCAACCACGGAGTAGCCCGGAGCGGCAGAGTTTTCCGAAGCCGCAGGGCAGTTCGAAGCTGCAGAGCAGTTCGGGTCGTTACGCCGGCCGCGTGGTTTCGAGGTACCTTGCGACCACCGGCGGCACGTACTCGCTGACATCGCCGCCGAGCGCCGATACCTGGCGTACCAGTGAGCTCGATACGTGTGCGTGACCGGGCTCGGGCAGCAGGAATACGGTCTCGACGCCCGCAAGGCTGCGGTTCATCAGCACCATGGGGGTCTCGTAGGCCACGTCGATCTGTGAGCGCAGCCCCTTCACCAGCACGGTCGCCCCGACCTCGGTGCAGTAGTCGACAAGCAGACCCACCGACCAGGATGCAACCACGATGTTCGACGGGATCTCGGGGTCTTCCTCGATCGCCTTCTGCAGGAGGTTCATGCGCTCACTGATGGGGAGCATCGCGTTTTTACCCGGGTTGTGCACCACCAGCACGTGAACTTCATCGAAGATCGCCGCTGCACGGCGAATTACGTCGAGGTGACCCAGGGTGACGGGATCGAACGAACCAGGTACGACGGCGATACTGCTCATACTGAACAGCCTAGAGGCTCCGTAGCCCCAAATGCGCATGATTCACGGCACAGCGTGGACTTCTCAGAGATTCCACAAACTGTCTCTCGAATATTTGCGGCTTCCACACGACCGGGCGCCTACACCGAAGAATCTACGATTTCGCGAGATTGTCGAGGTTTCGCTGTTTTGCCTCTTCCGCAAGTTGCTGGGCGAGCAGCGGAGCACTTTCAAGTCGAGGATCGCGGCTCAACAACTCTGATGCGATCTCTGGGCCCGTTCGATCAGTTCGCCGTGTTCGGTCACCCGCAGCAGTCGGAGAGTCGACCGGCCACCAGACTGTGCCGTGCCAAGTATGTCACCCTCGCGGCGCAGCTCCAGATCCCGCTCAGCGAGATCAAACCCGTCCGAGGTCTCAGCCACCGCTTCGACTCGTTCTCTCGCCACGCTGCCCTGCTCAGCGTTCGTGAGCAGCAAGCAGAGACCAGGCAACTCCCCGCGCCCCACGCGCCCACGCAGCTGGTGCAGCTGTGATACCCCGAATCGCTCCGCGTCTCGCACAATCATCATCGATGCGTTGGCCACGTTCACGCCGACTTCGATCACTGTCGTCGCTACGAGCACATCAATCTCACCCGCAGAGAAAGCTCGCATCACGCGATCCTTCTCGTCAGACTTCATCGCACCGGTAAGTGCCGCAACCCGAGTACCCGCGTAGTCGGGCCTCAAGCTTAACTCTTCGATTGTCTGTTCGACACTTGCGAGCGGTGGCGGTGCCGCAGCCTCGCCTGCACCCTCGGAATCTGCAATCACCGGGTCAGCCGAAGCGTCACCATCTTCGCGTGCACCGGCAGAGATTGCGGGGCAGACAACATAGACTTGACGCCCCGCCGCAACCTCCTCGAGCGCGCGCAACCAGGCTCGCTCTGCCCACTTGGGCCTCTCGGTCACTGGCACAGCGAAGGTGGTGATGCCTTGCCGCCCCGGTGGCACACGCCGAATGAACGTCGTTTCAAGGTCGCCAAATGCGGTCAGCGCGACAGTTCTAGGGATCGGCGTCGCAGTCATCGCGAGCACGTGCGGGTTCGTACCCTTAAGCCGAAGCGCCTCACGCTGTTCGACTCCAAAGCGGTGCTGCTCGTCAACCACAACGAGCCCAAGATCAAAGAACGTGACCCCCTCGCTCAGTAGCGCGTGCGTACCGACCGCGAGGCGAGTCTGCCCGCTCGCGAGCGCGAGCAGCGCGCGTCGCCGCTCGGCCACAGGCATCTTGCTCGTGAGCAGCACCGGGTGCAGCTGCTCCGTAAGCTGCGGCCCAAGCATCTCCGTGATGCTGCGAAAGTGCTGCGCTGCCAGCACTTCTGTGGGGGCGAGCAGGGCGCTCTGGCCACCACCTTCGGCCACCTGCAGCATCGCGCGCAGCGCCACGATCGTCTTACCAGAGCCCACCTCACCTTGCAGCAGGCGGTGCATGGGGTGCGGCTCCGCAAGCTCACGAGCGATCGTATTGCCTGCGTCTTGCTGCTCGTCCGTCAGTTCAAAGGGAAGGATCGCGTCAAACGCCTCAAGCACTCCCCCTGAGACTCCCGCACGTGAGGTCCCGGGTAAAGAGCCCGCACGCAAGCGCCGGTCAAGCAGCGCAAGCTGCAGTTCAAATGCTTCACGAAAGCGCAGGCTATCTCGAGCACGCTGCCAGTCGCCCCGCGCACCCGGCCGATGCACGAGTTCGAGCGCTTGGCTGAGTTCGATGATCCCTTCGCTAGTTCGCAGGGCAAACGGCACGGGATCCTCGATTGAATTGGAATCAAGCACCGCATCGAGAGCCAACCCCACGGCCCGAGCAATCGTCCAGCTGGGCAGCTTCGAGGTGGCCGGGTAGATCGGCACTGGCTTCTCCGAGTAGGCAAGCGCAGCAGCCTCGTCAAGCTGCCGGGAGCGCTCCGGAGTCAGATCTTCGTTTGCCTCTGAGTCGCCGCCACGACCCCCGTTAAACAGCTCATAGTCTGGGTGCTGCAACTGCAGCTGCCCGCGATACTCGCTGACTTTGCCCGCAAAGATGCCCCGAGCCCCCGCAATAAGCTCACCAGCTCGCCACGCCTGGTTGAAGAAGGTGAGCTGCAGGCTGCCCACACCGTCGGTTATGCGAGCCTCAAGTAGCTTGCCTCCCCGCTGCATCTGCCGACTGCGCACGTCGAGCACCTGTGCGAGCACCGTCACGTGCTCCCCCACCGGCAGCCCCGAAAGCGACGTCAATTCACCGCGTTCCGAATATCTGCGCGGCAGATGCCAAAGCAGATCGCGAACCGTGTGCAGCCCGAATGCCTTCTCAAGCACCGCCGCAGTGCGCCCGCCGACGACGCCGTCGAGGCGCGAATCGAGCGTTGCGTGAGCCATGCTTCAAGGCTATCGCTCGCCACTGACAAGCTAGGCTAATTTGCTATGACAAGGATCATCGCAGGCAACGCCGGCTCGCTACGGCTCGAGGTTCCCAAAGCGGGAACCCGACCAACAAGCGACCGCGTACGCGAGGCAATCTTTTCGTCGCTTGAATCATGGAATTTGATTCGAGGATCGCGAATCCTCGATCTCTACGCAGGTTCTGGGGCACTCGCTCTCGAGGCGATCAGCCGCGGCGCGGTCTCGGCTGTGCTCGTTGAGAAGCACCCGCAGGCAGCACAGGTTGCCTCTCGCAACGCGAAGACAGTCCAGCACGCATTCAGAGACGCAGAAGTGCCGAGCGTCACTGTGGTGCGATCCTCGACCCAAACGTATCTCGACGCGGCCGAAAGCGAACAGTTCGATGTAATCGCTCTCGACCCACCCTACGATCTCGGTGAGCAGGAGCTCGCCGCCAACCTCGTCGCTGCTGTCGGGCTGCTCGCCGAAGACGGCGTTGTGCTCGTCGAGCGGTCGACCCGCACCGCTGAGCCGACCTGGCCTGAGACACTAGTGCGCTTTCGAGAGAAGCGCTACGGCGAAACCGTGCTGTGGTGGGCTGAGCACGCAACCGATGCCTAAGGCATCCTCACGGAGAACAGCAAGGCGCGAGTCAACTCTAAGAATCGAGCAATTCAGAGGGGCACTTAACGTTGCCCGACCTGAGTCGAAACAACATTAAGTGCCCCTCTGTAGTGCCTCACGGCACTCACACAACCGCTAGCGCGGAATGAGCGTGTACTTCGTCGAGAGGAACTCGTGGATACCTCGAAGCCCCCCTCGCGTCCGATACCCGACTGTTTCATGCCGCCGAACGGTGCCGCAGCGTTCGACACTAGGCCTGTGTTCAGGCCCATCATGCCGGTTTCGAGCTTCTCGATCATGCGCTGACCACGAGCGAGGTTCTCGGTGAAGACATAGCTCACGAGGCCGTACTCAGTGTTGTTGGCAATCTCGACGGCTTCTTCTTCAGTCGAGAAGCGGATGATGCCGAGCACAGGTCCGAAGATCTCCTCGCGCATGATCGCCGACTGAGGGCTGAGCTTGTCAATGACCGTGGGCTGGAAGAAGTAGCCCGGGCCGTCAATTGCGCTGCCACCGGTCACAATAGTTGCACCGGTCTCGACTGCGTCTGCGACGAGGCGTACCGTATTGGTGACGGCCTTTTCCTCGACGAGCGCGCCGATATCGTTGCCCTCTTCAGCTCCGCGGCCGATGCTCATCGCAGCAACCCGCTCACCGACGCGACGAGCGAACTCGTCAGCCACCGACTCGTGCACGATGATGCGATTCGCAGCGGTGCATGCCTGGCCGATGTTGCGGAACTTGGCGAGCAGTACGCCCCTTCACGGCCTTCTCGAGGTCTGCGTCTTCAAAGACAACGAACGGGGCGTTGCCGCCGAGCTCCATCGAGGTACGCAGCACATTCTGTGCGGCGGCCTGCAGCAGCATCACGCCAACCGGGGTTGAGCCGGTGAACGAAGACTACGAAGACGGCTGTCAGAGAGCAGTGCGCTCGACTGTGCGCTCGACTTCGACGTTGCCACGACGTTCACTACGCCTGCCGGCACACCGGCTTCTTCAAGCAACTGCGCGAAGAAGATCGTGGTGAGCGGGGTGAGCGCTGCGGGCTTGATGACCACGGTGCAACCAGCGGCGAGCGCCGGAGCGATCTTGCGGGTTGCCATCGCAAGCGGGAAGTTCCACGGTGTGATGAAGTAGCAGGGGCCGACGGGAATGTGCGAGACCACCATGTTGCCGGTACCCTCTGGGTTCGGTCGGTAGTCACCGCGCACGCGCACGGCTTCTTCCGAGAACCAGCGAAGGAACTCGCCGCCATAGTTGACCTCGCCACGAGCCTCAGCGATAGGCTTACCCATCTCCATTGCCATGAGCAGCGCAAACTCTTCCTTGCGCTCCATCAGCAGATCGAAAGCGCGGCGAAGGATGTTCGAACGCTCCCGCGTCGGGGTGGCTGCCCAGGATTCCTGTGCGGCCACTGCGGCGTCAAGCGCACGCACTGCGTCTTCTACGGTCGCGTCGGCGATGCTCTTGATAACCTCGCCGGTGGCGGGGTCGTACACATCGAGGGTAGCGCCCGTAGTCGAGGGCTCCCAGGTACCGCCAATGCCGAGGCCGGACTGTACCCGATCAAGCAGATCCTGCTCGTGTTGCTTCAATGCCATAAGGATTGTCCTTTCAGTGGCAGGAATTAGTTAGCTTTGATTGCGTCGACGACGACCTGTAGGCCCTCGCGCAGCAGATCATCGCTGATAGTGAGTGCCGGCAGGAAACGAACCACGTTGCCGTAGGTGCCGCAAGTGAGCACTACGACGCCCTGCTCGCCTGCAATCTTTGCGATTGCGCCAGTGAGCGCAGCGTTCGGGTTCTTCGATCCTGATTCGACGAGCTCGATTGCCATCATGGCGCCGCGGCCACGGATGTCACCGATGCGATCGTCGGTCTTCTGCAGCTCGCCGAATACCTCTTCGATGATCTGCTGAATCTTCAGAGCGCGCTCGAGCAGGTTCTCTGCCTC
>JAUCCH010000022.1:0-17939 GCA_034676385.1 Leucobacter sp. | reverse complement strand
GGAAGCGTCGTGTTCTCCTCGTGGAGTGCGCCATCAATCGTGTCGTCGAGATTCTCGAGGGCACCAGCTCGAACTCGGCGCACGCACCTTCGACGTCACCGAAGAGACGGTGCAGCAGTTCACCGAGGACCTGGACCGCGCAAACCGCGGCATGGCATGGGGCGGACCGAGCCGCACGCAGACCTTGGTACAAGGGATCTTCGGGTCGCGTCGTGTCCGTGTGGCCGTATTCGATAGCTACATTACTGGCAGGCGACGCACAATGTCGGATTTTCAGCAAGCTCGTCTTCGCGTGAGCACACGGAGACACTGAGAAGAGAGGAGGGATTCGCATGCCGGAATGAGCTTGAAGTTGGGCGCGTCTACACGGTTGCCTACCGAGGCGATAGCAGATACGGAGCACAGGAGGAACTGCCGGCGTTCCCACAGGCCCGTCACCGGCGGCGCACGCCCTACGCCGTGCGCGACCGCGCGCAGAGCGATGCGTCCGCCCACTACGTTCGCGTGGTGAGGGGGAGCGAGCTCCGAATCGGCTCCCGTGCTGCTGTGGGTGCACGGCGGCAGCATTCTGACGGGGAGCGCAGGCTTTCCGATCTACGATCCGGCGGTATTCGCCACAGCGCTCGGCTGCACGATCATCAGCGTCAACTACCGGCTCGGGCTCGCCTCTCGCCCCCGCTCCACCTCCGGCGGCATCTCGCGCTCGAACAGGACTGCTTCGCGGTCGAGGATGTCATCGCGGCATTCGAATTCGGAAAGACCTTCCTGAAGGATCCGCGGGCCAATCGCTCGACCGCGTGTTCCTCCGGCGGGCACTCCGTCGGGGCGACCGTGGTCTTCGGCATCGCCGAACGCTATGCGGATTTCCGTGCTCGGAGTGATCGCCGCGACCCCCATCCTCGAGGCCTTCCGCGGCTCGGAGCGCAGCAAACTCGTCGCGCGGCATGACGCCGAGACGGCCTCCGTATCGCTGGATGCATCGGCGCGTCTCGCACTCCAGGGAGAGATGGTCGGCGATTGGACCGCCGGCGAACACGGCAGCGAAGTGCTCGGGCTGTGGCGTCCGCAGTTCGGCGCATCGAGCTACCCCTTGGGAGGACGAGGCCTGGCGGCTGTTCGCTGCCGGTCTTCACGACCTGGTCCGACGGTGAGTACGCGGACTACGGCACCATGTACTGAAGGATCGTGTCGCCCGTCGCGCTGCGAAGCCAGGCGACCGGATGCGCTCCATCGAAATCGATGAGCGGTTCGGCCTGAACGAGAAGCAGCTGCACCTCGCGGCGGTGCCGATCTTCTCCGGAACCAGGAGGACTGGCACGATTCCATGATGGACGAATACGTGAAGAGCGACGACTACCTGTCCGAGCACCTCGCCCTCACCGGCGAGATCCGGGAGTGGATGACGGCGCAGCAGTAACTGATGCTCGATACCGCCGCAGCACGTTCGATCGTGCCGCGGTCCGCCCCGCAACGCGCGGTTCCCAACGAAGCTATGAACAAGAGAGATGTACCCCCCCCGGAAATGAATAGAATCGGCGTGGAGTGCGGAGGCACGTTCACAGACCTCATCGTCTTCAGTGAGAGCGGCGAATTGCTCGCCACGAACAAGGTGTCCTCGACTCCGAGCGATCCCTCGGAAGCCGTGGTCACCGGCTTGAAGGAGCTCGACCCGGCGATGCTCGCGGGCGCGACCCTGTACCACGGCTCGACCGTCGCCACCAACGCGCTCATCGAGCGCAAGGGTGCGCTCGTCGGCTTCCTGACCACGGCCGGCTTCGAGGATGTCCTCTTCATCCAGCGCCAGGACCGTAAGGAAATGTACAACCTCAACATCCTCGTACCGGAGCCCCTGACGAGCCGCGAGTACATTCGCGGAATCGACGAGCGGGTCAGCGCACAGGGCGAGATCCGCACCTCGGTCGACGAAGCGCAGGTGCGCCAGATGGTGTCGGAGCTCCTCGAACTCGGAGTGGAGTCGTTCGCCGTCAGCCTCCTCCACGCCTACGCCAATCGCGCGAACGAGGACACGGTCGTGCGCGTCATCCGAGAACTCGCCCCCGAGATTCCGATCTCGCAGTCCTCGGACATCTCCGCCGAGTTCCGCGAGTTCGAGCGTTCGAGCACGACGATCGCCGACGCGTTTCTGAAGCCTCGCATCGCGCACTACCTCGGTCGCCTCGAAGAGCAGGTGAAGCCCCTCGGCATCGCGGTCATGCACGTCATGCTCTCCAACGGCGGCATCGTGCCCGCGCAGACCGCCGCGGATCTTCCTATCGCCATGCTGCGCTCGGGCCCCGCAGCGGGTGTCGCCGGAGCCATTTCGACCGCCGACCGGATGGGCCTTCGCGACATCGTCACGATCGATATGGGCGGCACGAGCACGGATGTCGCGGTGGTGCGAAGCGGTGAGGCCGAGATGGCCGCGCAGCTGCGCGACGGCGGGCTCCCTATCAACGTCGCCCACGTCGACATCGTCGCGGTGGGTGCAGGCGGCGGAAGCCTCGTGAAGGCCGACAGCTGGGGACTGCTCTCGGTCGGGCCGGAGACGGCGGGTGCCGATCCCGGGCCGATCAGCTACGGTCGCGGCGGCACCGAGCTCGCGGTCACGGACATCAATATTCTGCGCGATTTCCTGCGACCGGACAACTTCCTCGGCGGCAAGCGCAAGCTCTACCCCGAACAGGCCGAGCAGCGCCTCGGAGAGCTCGCCGAACAGCTCGGAACCGACCGCTCCGCGCTGCTCGAGGACACCTTCACCCTCGTCAACGTGAACATGGCCGGTGCGGTGCGCATCGCAACCACCGAGCGCGGCATCGACCCCACGCAGTTCGACCTCTTCGCCTACGGCGGCGCGGGTCCGCTGCACGCGGCGAGCGTCGCGGAAGAACTCGGCATCACCAGGGTCGTCGTGCCGCCGAATGCCGGGCTCGCCTCGGCCTTCGGCCTGCTGGCTGCCGACTTCCGCCGCGAATACGCGCAGACCTGGTTCATCGAGAGCGGGCAGGAGGCAGACACGCCCCTCACCCTCGAAGAGCCGGCGGCGGCGCTCCTCGCACAGGCAAAGCGCGACCTGGAAGGCTACGGCCTGCGCTTCGAGGATGCCACCATCAGCTACGTCGCCGACATGCGCTATCGCGGCCAGGGCTTCGAGATCTCGGTCGACATGCCCGATCCCGGCGTCGACGGTCGACGAGATGGCGCAGCACTTCAATGACTACCACGAGGCGCGCTACGGACACGCCGATCGCGATCGCGTCGTGCAGATCGTCACGATCCGCCTCATCGCCCAGGTGCAGAACTCCGCCAAAGCGATCGCGAGAGCAGAGCACGCAGACGCACCGGGCACGCCGGAGACGGTCACGATTTTCGAACGTGGCGAGAAACGCGACGCCGTGTTCATCGATCGCGGCCAGCTGGCGATCGGACAAACGCTTCAGGGACCGGCGATCGTATCAGAACCCACCTCGACCACCTTCGTTCCCAGCGGATGGCTGCTGGAGGTCGACAGCAACACCAACCTCGTGCTCGATCGCGTGCAGAAGGAGAATGCATAATGAATGAAATGACCACCGCAGAGGTGAGCGCGGCAGAGTTCAGCGTCATCAAGTCGAGCCTCGACGCAGCCGTCCGCGAGATGTCCGTCAACCTGCGCCGAAGCGCCTTCTCGTCCATCGTGCGCGAGATGCGCGACTTCGCCGTCGCGATCATGGACAGCAAGGGCGAGGTCGTCGCTCAGGCGGAGTGCATTCCGATCATGACCGCCGGGCTCTCGCTCGCGTTCCGCGCGATGGATGAGCTGGGCGAACTCGATGATCTCACCGAAGACGATGCCTTCTTGATGAACGACCCGTACTCGGGCGGTCAGCATCTGCAGGACGTCTACCTGTTCTCCCCGCTCTTCGACAGCGAGGGCGTACACGTCGGTTTCGCCGCGAACACGGCCCACCATGTGGACCTCGGCGGCGCGCATGCCGGCCTCACGACGAATGCGACGGAGCTGTTTCAGGAGGGCCTCCGGTTCCCGATGTCACGGTTCTCCGTCTCGCGCGACTTCGACGCCCCCGCCGGGTTCGTCCGCCGCTTCCTCGCGGGCAACGTCCGCACCCCCGACGCGGTACTCGGCGATCTGCGCGCGCAGTTCGCGGCGAACAACACCGCGGCGCTGCGCCTGCGCGAAGCCATCGACAAGTTCAGCCGCGACAAGGTGCTGAGCGTCATGGAGCAGTTGAAGAGCTACTCGGATCAGCGCACGCGCGCTGCGATCGAGCGGATTCCCGATGGCGTCTACGAGGCCGAGGACTTCTTCGAGTACGACGAGGCCGAGCGCGTGCGCATCGCCGTCGCGGTGCGCGTCGAGGGAAGCAATCTGCATATCGATTTCACCGGCACCGATCCGCAGGTGAAGAAGCCGCTGAACTGCCCGCTCGCCTCAGCGGTGTCGGCCGCGCAGTCCGCGGTCCGCTGCATGCTCGACGACCCGGACATCGACTTCAATGAGGGCTGCAACCGTGCGCTCTCCTTCAACGTGCCGAAGGGTTCCGTGCTGAACCCGAACTTCCCCGCTCCGGTGCGCTCCAGGCTGACCCCGGCGTCTCGCGTCTTCAACGCGATCGTCAAGGCACTCGGCAAGGCCGTGCCCGACCGTGCGGTCGCCACCGGCTTCGACAGCTCGACGGCCGTGTCCCTCTCGAGCCTCGGAGCGGACGGCAAGTACCAGGTCGTCGTGGAGCTCGTCGGCCACGGGTGGGGTGCTTGCTCCGACCATGCCGGCGCCGATGGACTCGACAACCCGATCTCCAATTGCGCGAACGCCCCGGTAGAGGCGCTGGAACTCGATTACGACCACTTCGAGGTCGACGAGTACTCGCTGCGTCGGGAATCCGCCGGTTCCGGTGAGCACCGCGGCGGGTACGGCGTCCGCCGCATCTATCGCGCCACGCATGACGGCGTGCAGGTGACGGGGTACTCCGACCGCCAGACAACAGGCCCCGAGGGCGTCTTCGGCGGCGGCGCAGGCGCACCGGGGTCGCATATTCTCGAATACGCGGACGGTCGACGAGAGCGCCTCCCGCTCATGTACGAGCTGGTACTGAGCGAGGGCGATCGCATCATCATCGAGACGGGCGGCGGCGGCGGCTACGGCACGGCCGAGGAGTCCGCGTCAACGACGCAGGAAGACCGAGCGCTCGTATGATGACGCGCACTCCGCTCGAGTTCCTCACGAGGTACTATGACGGCCTGCTCAAGGATCTCCCGGGTGCCCGGGAGTACGCTCGATCCCTGTGGGCGGAGAACTGTGTACTGCACTTTCCGGGCGAGCACGCGTTCTCGGGCGAGCATCCGGCGCTCAGCTGGCAGACCGGGGTGTACAAGCCGGCCCTGCGGCAACAGCAAATATCGGATCGAAAGTTCCGTCTGCTGCAGCTCTCGGGCGACGCAGAGGTCGGCGTGTCACACTACCTGGAGGAATTCGTGCTGCCGACCGGCGAACGGCTTGAGGCGGAGCGATTCTGCATCTACACCTTCGCCGATGACCAGATCGTCTCCATGCGAGTCATTGACGTCGACCCGGAGAAGGCGAACGCCTTCTTCAACGCCCATTTCCGCAGCACTCAGGAATTCAGCAGTGACAATCCTTGATCAATTCTCATTGCAGGGCAGGCGAGCCCTCGTCACCGGAGCCGGGCGCGGCATCGGTGCGGAGCTCGCCCGGGCACTCGCGGAGGCGGGCGCGGAAGTCGCGCTCATCGCGCGAGGCGAGGATCAACTCGCGCGCACCGCTGAAGAGATCGGCGCTGCGGCCCATCCCCTCTCCTTCGACGTGTCGCAGACGGACGCGATCCCTGCGCTCGTCGACAACGCGGAGGCCGCGCTCGGCGGCGGCCTCGACATCGTGCTCCACGCAGCCGGAGTACAGCACCGCGAACCGGCGGGGGAGTTCGCACCGGAGGCCTGGGAGCGCATCATCGACGTCAACCTCTCGGCCCCGTTCTTTCTCAGCCAGGAGATCGGGCGCAGGCAATTGGAGCGCGGCACCCCCGGCAGCCATATCTTCATCGGCTCGCTCGGCACGACACTCGGCCTGCCGAACGTGGTCGCCTACACGGCCAGCAAGAGCGGCGTGATGGGCGTGGTCCGTACTCTCAGCCTCGAATGGGCGGAGCGGGGCATCCGTGCGAATGCCATCGGCCCGGGGTATGTGCGCACCGAACTCACTCAGGCCGTGTTCAATGATCCCGAGCGCAAGGCCGCCATACTCTCACGCATCCCGATGCAGCGCTTCAGCGAGCCCAGCGACCTCGCCGGTGCCGCGGTGTTCCTCGCCTCGCCCGCATCCAGCTATGTCACGGGGCAGCTGCTGATGGTCGACGGAGGCTGGACCGCCGCCTGAACGGGCACGAGCGGCCACGGAAGAGAAGATATATGAAGCAACGCGCCTACGATGTCATCGTCATCGGCGGGGGCATCGCCGATGCCTCGATCTGAAGCGTCCTGGGTTTAGTTCCGATCTTTCAACCAGGAAGATAGGAACATCATGGCAAAACCATACGACCAAGAATTTAAACAGCGAGCACTCAGAATGCTCGCCGAAGCATTGCCAGAGCATACGAGTCTGCATGCGGCGTCCAAACACATCGGCGGGTTACTCGGGGTCTCACCCGACACGATTCGGGTCTGGCATCGCCAAACCCAAGTTGACTTGGGCGAACGCCCCGGGGTGACCACGGACATGGCAGCAGAGAACCGTCGGCTGATGCGCGAAAACGCCGAGCTACGCAAAGCGAACGAGGTTCTCAAAGCTGCGAGCATATTTTTCGCGCAGGAACTCGACCGGCCACGAACGAAATGATCCGGTTCATCGACTTGTATCGTGATCGTTTCGGGGTCGAGTTCCTCTGCCGTACCTTGCGTGCGGCAGTCCGTGGGTTCCTCACTTCGCGCGGATATCGTGCAGCAAAAACCAGGCAACCCTCGGCAAGACAGTTGCGTGACGAGCTGCTCATCCCAGAGATTCAGCGGCTCCACGCCGAGAACTACGGCGTGTACGGGGTACGCAAAATGCATGCCCTGCTGAAACGTGCCGGCTGGAAGATTGGCCGCGACCAGACCGCCAGACTCATGAAACTGGCCAGGGTGGAAGGGGTCACCAGGCGCGCGAAGACCTTCACCACAAAGAAAGACCCTGCAGGAGTGCTCCCCACAGATTTAGTGAATCGCGCCTTCAAGGTCAACCTTCCACGATGCTTGTGGGTGGCCGACATCACCTATGTGGCGACGTGGTCTGGGTTCGCATATGTGGCATTCATTACTGACGTGTTCAACCGTGAAATTGTTGGCTGGAATGTGGCGTCCACGTTGAAAGCAGATGTCCTCCCGTTGCAGGCGCTTGAGATGGCGGCCTGGCAGGCGGGCGGTGACCTGGCTGGGGTGACTCACCACTCGGATCACGGGTCGAACTATATGTCGGTCGTGTACAGCGACCGGGTGCGTGAGCTGGGTGCGCTCCCCTCGACTGGGACTGTTGGTGATAGTTACGATAACGCGCTCGCTGAGACGGTGAACGGGTTGTATAAAGCGGAGTTGATTCGCAGGCGTGGGCCGTGGCGCACGATCGAAGAGGTAGAACTTGCGACGCTGGAATATGTGTGGTGGTGGAACAACGAGCGTCTCCATGAAGCGCTTGAGTATCGCACTCCGGTCGAGGTGAGAGCAGCGTACTATGCTACGAAGCGTGAGCCCGCGGTCGTTGCGGGTTGACGGATAACCGGGTCGGAACTAAACCCAGAGCGCTTCAATCGCATGGGAGCTTTCGAACCTGAGGTTAACCGGCTCTTCGCATTTAAGAGTGTAGAAGTGCTCCGCGGTGTGGTGCCGTGGAGATGGGTCGAGGTCTCCCGATGATGGAAGTTCTGACGCTCCCCATCCGAAAGACCTCGACATGCACCACGCTACCTTCCAACCTGCCGATCTCACGACTTTCTGCCGACTTGATGAGCTCGGCCTGACCGCGGTTGGGCAAAGATTCGAGCCCGGCAGGGTCGTGCTGGACTGCCGCGTCATCGAGCCCGACCCGTGGTGTCGGCGGTGTGGCGCTGAGGGCATGCTGCGCGATACCGTGACGCGGACCTTGGCGCATACCCCGTTCGGGCATCGTGCCACGACGCTGAAAATCCGGGTGCGCCGATACCGATGTGATTGGTGCCGGAAGGTGTGGCGTGAGGACATCAGCATGGCAGCACCGGAACGGGCGAAGCTCACCCGGGCAGGGCTGCGTTTCGCGCTCGAAGCGGTCGTGATCGATCACCTCACCGTGTCGCGCACGGCCGCGAATCTCGGAGTGTCTTGGCACACCGCGAATGCCGCGATCCTGGCCGAGGGTCACCGGGCGCTGATCAATGATCCGGCCCGGTTTGACAGGGTCACGGTGATCGGTGTTGATGAGCATGTGTGGCGGCACACCCGCCGAGGTGACAAGTACGTCACCGTGCTCATCGATCTCACCCCGGTACGTGAGAAACGAGGCCCGGCCAGGCTCCTCGACATGGTGCCGGGCCGTTCCAAGCAGGTGTTCAGTCGCTGGCTGAGCGACCGCACACAAGCATGGCGTGACGGGATCGAGGTCGTCGCGATGGACGGATTCACCGGGTTCAAGACCGCATCGAAAGAGCACCTCCCTGACGCCGTCGAAGTGATGGACCCGTTCCATGTCGTCCAGCTCGCCGGTGACGCGCTCGATCGCACCAGGCAGCGAGTGCAACAGGAGACCCTTGGACATCGGGGCCGCCGCGGTGACCCGCTGTATGCGATCCGGCGGGCCCTCAGGACGGGTGAGGCGTTTCTCACCGTGAAGCAGCAGGCGAGGCTTGATGCGGTGTTCGCTGACCCCCGTCATGGGGATGTGTGGCGGGCATGGCGCGTGTACCAGCAAGTCGTCGCCGCGTACCGGGAGAAGCTCGCAGGTCTTGGCCGGAAGCGGTTACGGGAGCTCATCGACACGGTGAAACAGACCACGCCGGCCAGGTTCACCGAGCTCCGGAAACTCGCGTACACGCTCGACCGGCGAAGGGTGGACATCCTCGCGTATTTCGATCACCCGAGAACATCGAACGGACCAACCGAAGCGATCAACGGCAGGCTCGAGCACCTCCGCGGGTCCGCGCTCGGGTTCCGGAACCTCACGAACTACATCGCCCGGTCGCTCCTTGAGGCTGGCGGGTTCAGACCGTATCTACACTCACAAATGCGATGAGCCGGTTAACCGCTTCGCGCCGGTTGCACGTTTCTGAGGCAAGCAGCGGTGGATTCAACCGGTCAGCGCAACACCATCGAAAATGTACTCAGAGGTGTGATGTGGCAAAGATCGGTAGACCAGGACTCCCGTCGGATCGACGGCAGCAAGTGTGGGACATGTGGAAGACAGGGGCATCAATCAGCGAGATCGGTCGAACCGTGGGCTCCCCTCCAGGCTCAATCTTCTCGATCCTGTTACCCTATGGCGGGATCTATCAGCCGCCTCAAAGACGTCGCTCCGGCACACTCACTCTTCACGAGCGTGAAGAGATTTCCAGGGGGCTTGCAGCTGGTGAGTCGCTCCGATCGATTGGACGACGACTCGGCCGTTCAGCATCGACCATCAGTCGTGAGATCGCAAAGAATCGAGGGGCGGCAAGGTATCGCGCGGTTGACGCTGACGATCGTGCTTGGCGGCGTGCCAAACGACCAAAGAAATGCAAACTCGCGAAGAAACCCGCACTTCGCAGGTACGTCGCGGCACGTCTGCGGGAAGACTGGTCACCAGAACAGATCGCCGGGACTCTGAAAAAGCGCTACCCAGCGGGAAGCAGGATGCTGGTGTCACACGAGACGATCTATCAGTCTCTGTATGTTCAATCCCGCGGGGTACTAGCAAAGGAACTGCAGAAGCATCTGCGATCAGGCCGCCCGATCCGGCGCAGTATCCACAACACGGTGACCGGTCAGTGGCGGTCACAGATCAAGGATGCCGTATCGATCTCGGAGCGTCCCGCAGAAGCTGAGGATCGTGCGATTCCTGGGCACTGGGAAGGAGACCTTCTCCTCGGTCGGGGCGTTTCTCAGATCGCAACTGTCGTCGAGCGCGCGACGAGGTTCACTGTGCTCGTTCACGTAGATGGGCGAGATATGGCGTCGGTGACTGCGGGCCTTTCACGAGAGATGAATCTCCTGCCCGAGCAGCTGCGCCGCTCACTCACCTGGGATCGTGGAATGGAACTCGCGGACCACAAGACCGTTACGGGCAGCACCGGGCTTGACGTGTATTTCGCAGACCCTCGCAGCCCCTGGCAGCGTGGGACGAACGAGAACACGAACCGTCTGCTCCGTCAGTACTTCCCCAAAGGCGTGATCATGAAAGATCTCACCCAGGACGACCTCAACAAAGTAGCGGCACGGTTGAACTCACGACCGCGTAAGACACTCAGTTTTGATACCCCAGCCGGTAGGATTGAAGCACTGTTGCGCTGGCTCTCTGAAACCACCCATCCTTGATCGCGCACATATACAGCTTGCCCTCACCCGTCCAATGCTCAGTAACATCGGTGAGCCATTTCTCGTCTAACCCATCGGCAGTGAAGTCGCGCTGCACGAGGTCATCACCCACAGGCGCGCCAGCCTGCTGGTAGCGGCGTTTGCGCTTCGTAATGACCGACTGGATACCGGCGACCTGACAGAGCCGCCAGACGCGACGCTTGGACAGCTCGTACCCGAGATCGTGCAGATCATCAGCGAGCACCCGGTACCCGCCCTCGGGGTCTTCCTCATGGAGCCGACGTAACACCCCGATCAGGTGTTCTTCCTCGATTTCACGGGCTGAACGTGGCGCTTTCAACCACTGGTAGTAGGCCTGCTCACTGAACCCCAGCATGACCTGCCCTACAGTTTGGTTACCTTTTCCATTGGTGAGTATCGAGTTCATTTCTCTTCTGAAAGGCTCGTTCTTATGCCCAAGCAGTATCCCGGAGAGTTCCGGCAGCGTGCAGTTGCACTCGTTCGTTCTGGCAAGCCGGTCAAGCACGTTGCAGAAGACCTCGGCATCAGCGCTGGGGGTCTTCACCGGTGGTTGCGGCAAGACCGAATTGACCGCGGTGAGATTCCCGGCATCAGTACTTCAGAGAGCGTGGAGCTCACTCGCGCCAGGAAACGCATCCACGAGCTCGAACAAGAGCTCGAGATCGTGAAACGGGCCGCGAGGCTCCTCGGGGAGGATGCCCCGCACCCAAAAGGATCCACCCGGTGATCGACGCCCTGGTCGGCGCCGGGTTCTCAGTGAAAATGTGCTGCCGTGTGCTCGGGGTGTCTTCGCCGGGCTACTACCGGTATCGGGCACGCCCGCTGTCACGTACGCAGATGCGCAGGCAATGGCTGACTGGTTTGATTCGAGAGGTGCATGAAGCTTCACGCGGGACCTACGGGTCCAGGCGTATCCACGCCGAGCTCACGATGGGTATGGGTGTGGTGGTGAGCGAACGTCTCGTGGCTGTGCTTATGAGTCTCGCAGGTATTCGAGGTCTCCCGGGCCCGGCGAAAGTGAAGAAGTTGCGGGGCGTGGTCACGGCAGATGATCTCGTGAATCGGAATGAACCGTCCAAGGTTTTCTGCCGCTCTCAGGTGTTGGACAACTCCCGGGCGGGAGCGGCGTAGTAGATCTCTTCAAACTCTGCTGGAGGGATCATTCCGAGACTACCGTGGAGCCTGCGATGGTTGTACCAATCCCCCCACCCAGCGGTCGCAAATTCAATATCAGCGATCGTTTTGTACGGGCCGTCATGAAACACCGTGGTGCGGATACATTCGGTTTTATAGACGCCGTTTATGCTCTCCATCAGGGCATTATCGTACGCATCGCCGACAGACCCGATCGATGGGGCGATTCCGTCAAGTTCGAGTTTCTCGCACCACGCAATTGCAGTGTATTGAGACCCCGCATCGGAGTGCGCGATGAGCTGGCCTGCCTCGATGGGGTGCCCAGTTCGGTCGCGTTCCCACAATGCGATCTGTAACGGCCGCAGCACGAGATCAACAGTTCTTGTGGTGTGCGCATGCCATGCAACGATGCGTTGCGCATACACGTCAAGGATGAACGCCACATACACCCACCCAGCCCAGCACCTAACATAGGTGAAATCCATGACCCATTTCTGATCAGGGCGAGTCGCCGTGAAATCACGATCAAGCAGATCAGCAGCACGCTGCCCGTCCGCGCTTTGCACCGTCGTTCGAATCCCTTTCGCTCGTGTGATCCCAGAAAGCTCCAGCGCATGCATTGCCCGGTCTACCGCACCACGAGACGCGTCTAGGATCGTTGTGCGGCGCACGAACGCGGTCATTTTCTTGCGCCCGTAGAGCCCTTCAGGTGTCAACACGCGCCGAGTAGTGCCGTCAGAAAAGGCTTTGTCTTTCCATGCGATCTCACGCACCGCATCCATCACCAGCGCGTCGCTCACCGTCCGCGTAGCGACACGGCCTTGTCTCCAGGAGCGGTAGGTTCTTGCAGCGATCTTCACGCCTTGCTCTTTGAGCACGCGACAGATCGACTCGACTGCGAACCCCTCACTACGAAGTTGATCGATGAATCCCATGATCAACGGTTTCGGGGGTCGAGTTCCCCCGCGAAGAAAGTTGTTGCCGCTTGCAAGATCGCGACGTCTTCCCGTAACCGTTTGTTCTCCGTCTTGAGGCGTTTAATCTCTGCATGCTCGGTCGTGGTGACGCCCTCCCGGTCGCCGGTGTTCACCTCGACTTGGTTGACCCATTTGCGAAGCGTTTCACCCCCGACACCGCATTGTTTCGCGACCGCGCTGATCGCGGCCCATTTCGATGGGTATTCGGATTGGTGTTCAAGCACAAGCCGGATCGCGCGTTCTTTCACGGCAGGGTCAGTTTTCTTGGCCATTAGAAATATCTTCCTCTAAAACGAGGCGGCAGAAAACCTTGGACGGTTCAGAAGTTCCATCGCTTGTCGCCGAACGAACTCTGGGTCACGGATATCACTGAACATCGCACGAAAGAAGGCAAGGTTTTCTGTTGCTGTGTGATGGACACGTTCAGCAGAAAGATTGTTGGTTGGTCGATTGATACGGTGCAGGATTCGAACCTTGTCGTGAACGCGCTCGATATGGCTTTGAAGAATCAACAACCTTCCCCTTGTGGAGTGGTGCACGCAGACCATGGCGTGCAATTCACCTCATGGGCATTCACGAACAAGATTCGTGAGGCAGGGCTGATGCCCTCGTTCGGGTCTATCGGTGATGGGCTTGATAACGCGATGATGGAATCGTTCTGGTCGTCTATGCAGATCGAGCTCCTGGACCGTCGCCGGTGGTTGACGAGGGTCGAGCTGGCGAACGCGATGTTCGAGTACATCGAGGTGTTCCACAACCGCAAACGCCGCCATTCAGGGCTCGGCTATCGCACCCCGATCGAGGTCGAGATAGCCTACGAGAGGACGCTCGTCCCAGCTTGATCCTCGCCACAGCGGTGGGTAACCAAACTGTAGGGCAGGTCAATTCCGCCACACGCTTTTCTTTACTCTTCATCGTCGGTGGGTTGTCGTGAAAGTTTCTTGCGCACAGCAGCTACAGTCCCTTTTTATTCTGTCAGCGATCGGCTTACGGAATCGATAAATAGCCACGCCACCGATAAACGCGACACCAACCACGCTGCCGATAACTAGTTTCTCTTTCGTGCTTAGCCCCTCGAACCAGGCGGCAAAGCGTGACTGGGCTTCCGGGCTGGACTCGTCCATTAGATCCGCGACCACCTCATCGGGCATTAGATCAAGGGCCACCTGCTCCATAGGTATAGCCTTTAACGGGAGCTTTGGGTTCACCTCTGAGTAGTCGAACTCATGCTGGTGGTTGTAAAGGGCGCGATGAACTTCGTCCGGTGAAGCGGTCCAAGTATTGTCGTATTGACTACCACCGAATGCTCCTTTTCCGTGCGCGCGAATGAGGAGCTTTCCGTCCTCGACTGTATATGTCCTGCTCTCGCGGGAGTTCCGACTCTCGTAGTGAGTTTGGAATGAAAGGCCGTCATTTTGGTCGAGAAGTTGTTGCCGAACGGTCTTGGAGAGCCTTGGGAATGAAGACGATGAATCCGAATCAGCGGACATCTCGCTCCTAACCTCTTTGGTTATCGTCAGTATACAATTCGCAAACTTGATGTCTGTCAGACACCAGGCCGGTGAAAGCAATTGTTTAGAAGTCACTTCGGAAAGCGCGTGTGTAACGATCGAAAAGTGGTCGTGTAAGTAGCGGGTAGCGCTCGTTCTCATTCCCGCATGATGATGGCTCTTACCCCCGCGACGAGTGTTCGCTGGGGCGAGAGGAATTCTGATGACGGATTATCGGCAGCTGATGCTGCTTCTGATCGAGAAACGCCCCTACCGAGAGATTGTCGCGCGGCAGGGCTGCTCGCAGCGTACGATCGCGAAAGTGCGCCGCGTGCTCGACGAGCAACTACTCGTCAGTATTGAGCAAGTTGAAGCACTGACCCTGGAGGATGTTGACGGGCTCTTCTCCGACGGACGTAAGAGCGTCGCGGGCGGATTCGTGCCAGTGAATATCGACCAAGTCGTCCAGGCAAGGTTGGGGCGGAAGAGGTCAAGTCCCGTGGAGTGGTGTAACCGTTTCGTGATCCTTCAAGGTTGTGGGGCTAGTTTTCGTTGTGGTCGTAGATGCTGGCGGGGAGATCGTTCGCGGCGACGTAGTGCCGCCCAGTAGTTCGGGCATCGGTGCTCATGCTGCGGCCTCGAGCTCGGGAAGAGCATGGTGCTCGATCGTTTCGGTGTCTACGAGCGTGAGGCGGCACCTCGCGAGGACGTCAAGACCGAGGTAACGGCGTCCCTCAGCCCATTCGTCGGACTGTTCTGCAAGGACCGCCCCGACGAGCCTGATGATCGCGTCGCGGTTTGGGAAGATCCCAACAACATCAGTGCGACGGCGAATCTCACGGTTCAGGCGCTCGTTTGGGTTATTCGACCAGATCTGCTGCCACACATCTTTCGGGAACGTGGTGAACGCGAGGATGTCAGCCCGGGCAGCATCGAGGTGGTCGAACACCTCAGGGAGCTTGCCCTCGACGTAGTCCAGGAGCCGATCGAACTGCGCCTCAACACTTGTCCCATCAGGCTGGTCGTACACGGAATGCAGCATCGCTTTGACCGCTGGCCACATGCTCTTGGGGGTCACTGCCATCAGGTTCGCGGCGTAGTGCGTGCGGCACCTCTGCCACGACGTCCCGGGGAAGTTCGCCCGCATCGCTTCGACGAGGCCTGCGTGCGCGTCAGACGTGATCAGCTTCACGCCGGTGAGGCCGCGAGCAACGAGGTCTGCGAAGAACGTGTTCCATGCCATCGTGGTCTCTGCGGTCGCGACTTGCATGCCCAGGACTTCCCGGTGCCCGTCAGCGTTCACCCCGGTCGCGACGAGCACGACAGTGTTGATCACGCGCCCGCCCTCACGAACTTTCATCGTGAGCGCGTCACACGCGACGAACGTGAAGGGCCCTGAGTCGCCCAGGGGTCTCGTGCGGAACTCGCGCACGTGCTCGTCCATATCGGCGGCCATCCGGGAGACCTGCGACTTCGACAGGGAATGGATGCCGAGGGTCTTCACGAGCTTGTCCATCCGTCTCGTCGAGACGCCGGCGAGGTAGGCGTCAGCGACGACGGTGATCATCGCTGCTTCTGAGCGTTTGCGTCGTTCGAGGAGCCACTCGGGGAAATACGTGCCTGAGCGGAGCTTCGGGATCGCGACATCTACGGTTCCCACACGGGTATCGAGTTCGCGGGTGCGGTATCCGTTGCGAGAGTTGAGGCGCTCGGGAGAGGGTTTGCCGTACTCGGCGCCGCAGACCGCGTCCGCCTCTGCAGAGAGGAGCGTGTTGATCATGGTTTGGAGCAGAGTACGCATCAGGTCAGGAGACGCGTCGCCCAGCGCGTTGGCGAGGACGGTTGCAGGGTCGACAATAGAGGGAGTGGTCATCGGTGTGACACCTTTCGAGTGGGATGTGAGAGTTTCCTCGAAGGAAGATCCCGGTGGCCACGCTTACGTTTGCTGGCCGGGATCGTTACACCACTCTACGGGGCACTACTGCGGAAGAAGCCGCCATTGAAAGTGTTATGGGCAAAGTATCTACAAACCGATGCTCCTGCTGGGCTCCGCCATTACGGGTATGAGCGGTTCTGCCAGATCGTTGCTGAACATGTTCGCGTCAACGACCTAACCACCCCGATCACGCATGTGCCTGGGCACACGATGCAAGTCGATTGGGCGGGCACCCGCGTCCAGATCATCGACCCGATCAGCAGAGCGACCACCCCGGTGTCGGTGTTCGTCGCGTCGCTGCCGTACTCAGGTCTTGTGTTCGCGTACGGCTATCTCGACGAGAAACAACCTGCTTGGCATGATGCTCACCGGCGCGCGTTCGAATACATACATGGTGTCACGTTGCTGGTGGTACCCGATAACGCATCGACGGCATCGAACCGGATCAGCAACACCTCACGTGCGCGAGAGGTGAATACTGCCTACGCCGAGTTTTTGGAGCATTACCGGACCGCCGCTGTTCCCACGAGGTCAGCTGTTCCAAGAGATAAAGGGCACGTCGAAGCTGGGGTAAAAGTCGGTTCACGAACTGGGTGATCCATTACCTCGCAGATCACGTGTTCGCGTCACTTGATGATCTGAACGAAGCAATTGGGGAGCGTGTGGAATGGATTAACCACAGGACCCCGTTCCGGGGTGAACCACGCAGCCGGATGGACTGGTTTGACGAGGCCGAGAGGACGCAGCTGCTCGAGTTGCCAGCGCAGAGATGGGAGCCGGTGGTGTGGCGCAAAGCAAAAGTACATCGCGATTGGCATATTCAGATCGACACGATCAAGTATTCCGTGCCGTACGAGTTCGCGGGCTTGAACGTCGACGTGCGTATCGTCGGAGAGCAACTCGATGTGCTCGCCGACGGCGAGATCATCGCAACGCATCAGCGTGGCAGCCACCGGAACGGGTATGTCACTGATGCTGCACATGCACCTGCCTATCTTGAGGAAACGACAGGGCTGTGGACGCGCGCCTATTTCCTCAGACAGGCCGCGAAAGTAGGGCCCGGAACGGTCGCTGCGCTCACAAGGCTGCTGGATGGGAAGAAGGTCGAGGCGCAGGGGTTCCGGTCATGCATGAATATCCTCGACCTTGGGAAACGTGGCAGTCGGCAGCAATTGGAACAAGCGTGCAGGCAGCTCACTGATAATGACGCACACCGTCAGATCAGTTACACCGCGGTGAAGCATGCGCTGGCTGTGGTCCGGGCTGAACAACACGAGCGACCCCGAACCAGAGAAACCGTAGCGAGCACACCGCAGCAAAATCATGCTCACCCACCCAGGGTCGCGGGCCGTGACACCAGCGGCGCTCACCTGGCAGGCCCCCAGGCATTCAGCCTCGACGTGCTCACTGGCACGCAGACGGGAGGGGGGCGCACAAATGCTTGACCAGCACCTCACCGAGGACGACATGCCCCTGTTCACGAAGCTGCGAATGACAGCATTTGGTGAAACAGTCATCAACATCGCAAACGACCCCTCGTGTGATGAGTGGTCGTTCTCGCAAAAGATTAGGCATGCGCTGAATCAGGAGACCGAGGCTCGGGGTGAGCGCCGCATGTTGAAACTACTGAAAGCGTCGCGCACCCCGAACCCTGCCGCCTGTGTCGAGGATATTCATTACCTCGATGGCCGCTCGTTGAACCGTGAAGTCGTTGCCAGGCTTGCGGCATGTAGATGGGTAGATCACTGCACAAACCTGGTCATTCTCGGATCATCAAGCGTGGGGAAATCATACCTCGCGCAAGCCATGGTGAACGCAGCCTGCCGGCGTGACTACACCGCACGCTATTTCCGC
>JAUCCH010000021.1:0-14343 GCA_034676385.1 Leucobacter sp. | reverse complement strand
GCGCAATCAGAACCGAGTGCTGTCGAAGATGCAGATACTCCGATCGAGTCTGGAGTTACGACTATGCAGGCAAGCAACAGTGGTCGAAAACTACATTTCTTACCTGCCCAAGAAGATTGATTCTGGTCGGGAGCCGATGATTCACACGGTCCGTGGTGCGGGGTATGTGCTGAAGCCAGCCGGCTGATGCTTGGCTGTATCTTCGACCGGCGGTGCTTGGCGTGGCGGCACAGTTCGAGAAAAAGGCACAGGATTCAGGCGGAATGGTGTGCAGTTTGCGTCGATCTGTGCAGTTTTAAGTGACGCTCACCACTCGTCGACAAATAAGACGGCCAGAGCGCCAGAGCTCCCCTAGATCCCCAGAGGTCAAGCACAGTGCGCCGTGGACTGTGGTAACTACTCCATGGCCCAAGACCGTCGGTAGAGTTCGAGAGAATTCCGGAACGTTCGCCAAGTAAGTGAAGCCGTTGCGAGAGCAACAGCAGCGCGAGCAAAGCGAAGACCTGCGCAGGTACGAATTTCAACTGAGACGAAGAGCGATCCTCGTCAAAAATGAAGCTCCGTGCGTGCGCGCCGGAGCTTTTTCTATTTGCATGAACGGTACTTGGCTCACCGAGCGGCATTCGCCGCTCGGGTACGACAAGCTAGAGGAGCGCCATGGCTACGAAGGATGCTACGGTTGCCGACCTTCAGAAGAACTTTGAAGAGTCGACTGCCGTTCTGCTGACCGAGTACCGCGGTCTCACCGTTGCTGAACTGCGCGAACTGCGCAACAGCATTCGTGAGCACGCGACATACGCCGTGGCGAAGAACACGCTGACCAAGATTGCCGCTAACAAAGCTGGCGTCACTGCATTTGATGACGAGCTCGCCGGTCCTTCGGCTCTCGCCTTCGTGCACGGTGACCCGGTAGCGGTTCAAGGGTCTGCGCGACTTCGCCAAGGCACATCCTCTGTTGGTGGTAAAGGCAGGCTACTTTGATGGCAAGCCACTTACCGCCGCTGAGGTTGGCAAGCTCGCCGATCTTGAGAGCCGCGAGGTGCTGTTGGCTAAGGCCGCCGGTGCAATGAAGGCTTCTCTGCTCGGTGCCGCGCAGCTTTTCAACGCTTCTGCCCCGCAAGCGCTGCACGCGCCTTCGGTCAGCTGCAGGAGAAGACGGACGCAATGAATTCCTGGGCAAGCAGGTTTCGAAACATAAGACCCGCCTCTTACGCGTTGCGTGAGGGCAAGTATCAAGGAGAAAACAATGGCTAAGCTTTCGACTGAAGAGCTGCTTGAGCAGTTCAAGGGCCTGACCTACTCATCGAGCTCTCGGAGTTCGTCAAGGCATTCGAGGAGATTTTCGAGGTTTCGGCTGCTGCTCCGTCGCAGTTGCTGCTGCACCGGCTGCCGCTGCTGAAGAGGTAGAAGAGCAGACCGAGTTCGACGTTATCCTCGAGTCGGCTGGCGACAAGAAGATCCAGGTCATCAAGGTTGTGCGCGAGCTCACCGGCCTGGGCCTGGGCGAGGCTAAGGCTCTCGTTGAGGAAGCACCCAAGGCTGTTCTCGAGGCCGCTTCGAAGGAAGCAGCTGAAGAGGCTAAGGGCAAGCTCGAAGAGGCAGGCGCAGGCGTCAAGCTCGCGTAATTTCGCTTCATTGCTCTATATAGGGCGAGGATCAGAGCGGGGTACATATCGTACCTCGCTCTTTTCTTTTATGTGCTGCTTCTAAGAGATACTGCCTTGCTGGCGGGCACAATCCTCATGTTGCCTTCACCGTTTTTCTACGCGTTGACTAAAGGTGTAGCGTAAACAACGATGTCTGCAGGTTTCGAACGCTACCCATACTCCGGGCGACGGCGTACTGGTTTCACCCGTGGTGGAACGATTGCGCTGGGCACACTACTCGCCTTGGCAGGTGCGGGTATGGCGATAGACAACCTGCGGGATGGAGAAATTGCGCAAGCGGTGATCATCGTGAATGTGATGGGCGTGTTCTCGCTGCTCACATTCGGGGTGTACCCGCAGTCGCAACCGCGAGGGCGGTTCCGTATGCTCAATGCGGTCGTCATGACGCGAGCAGAGCGGCCGCCGATCGACTCATGGGTGCATTTAGCACCAACCCGAGCATTACGCACAACCCTCACAATTGGCTTCACGTGGGGCAGCCTCGGAGTACTCGCCATTGCTGTGATTGGTGTGTTGCAGCTGACCGGGGTGCTGCCCGCGATCGGCGGGAGAACCGAGCTGGGTAAAGCGATCTTCGCGGTGGCCCTGGCAACACTTATTGGTGGTGTGGGTTTGTGGCTCTCATCATTGCTTATCTGGCGCCGCATTCGCAATGGCAGCTTCGGTACACGGCCAAGTGGTGTTGCGCTTGGGGAAGTGGCCGTTGCTGTTCGGGTTCCCGGTGCCGACGTAGAAATTCCCTGGACACGGATCATATCGGTAACCCCAGAAGTAGCGCAGGCAGGTAACCGCGCCCACTCCATCCCGATGATGAGGTTGAAGCTTGCACCCGGGGGTGTTCCGCAAGAAGTGCAGATGCTTTCTGGCGAGGGATACAAAGTGCCGATCGATGCCCTCTACACTGCGCTGCGTTGGTATCAGGCCCATCCTGAAACCAGGTGGGAACTCGGTCGGGTAGAAGGTGAGCGCCGCCTTGAGGGATGGCGGGTGGACGCACTCGCGCGGGTACCGCAAGAGTAGTTTTTCCTGTCAGCGCCACACGACTGATCCGGCGCGGATAGGCTGGGTAGGTGACCGTGAGCATCTATCTAACCTCTGCAGAGGGTCGTACTGGCAAGAGCGCAGTAGCGATTGGCGTGCTCGACGCACTGCTCGCTGATGCGCCGCGTGTTGGAGTCTTCCGCCCACTCATCCGAAGCCGGCATGAACGTGATCGAGTGCTTGAGTTGCTTCTTGCGAAGGCCAGCGCTGGGATCGACTATGACCGATGTGTCGGGGTCACCTATGAAGAAGCACACGACGACCCAGAGGCTGCCTTGAGTCGTATCGTAGCGGCCTACCGGGCGATGCGTGACGAGTGTGATGCAGTGCTCGTTGTCGGCAGCGACTTTACAGATGTTGCAGCGCCTACCGAGCTCACTTTCAACGCGATGATTGCGGCGAATCTTGACAGTCCGGTGCTGCTGGTCCTCGGCGGGAGGCAACAGGATCGTGCCGAGACGTTGGGGCAGTCGGCCGCGCGTCCCGCGAGTGACATCGCGCAACTGGCGGAACTCAGCGTACATGAGCTACAGAACGAACACGCCACGCTGTTGGCCACGATCGTCAATCGCGCGGATCCTCGTGAGATAGAAGACATCGAAACCAGGGTGGCCGCAGAATTGCCTGAAAACACGCCAATTTGGGTCGTCCCTGAACAGCTCTCGCTCGTTGCACCCACGGTTCAGGCGGTACTTGAGGCAGTTGATGGAAGGCTGCTGCGCGGTAGCGAAGACTCGCTCGCACTTGAAGCGCGTGACATCGTGATCGCAGGCATGGCGATGGAGCATGTACTGCCGCGGCTGATCGAATCTTCGGTCGTCATCGTCGCTGCGGATCGTGCCGAAACCTTGCTCGCCGTGACGATGGCGCACGAGGCACCGACTTTCCCGAACCTTGCGGCAGTGGTTCTTAACGGGGATTTTGCGCTCTCACCGGATGTCGAACGTTTGCTCGATGGTGTCGGCTCATCACTTCCGGTTATTCGTACCGCACACGGCACGTTCGATACGGCGCAGAGGATCATGCACGCCCGTGGCCTGCTCAGCGTCGAGGCGCATGGTCGACTCGATGCTGCAATTGGCCTCTTCAGGGACCATGTGGATATCGAGGTGCTTCGTGGGTTGCTCAGTTTGCACCGGGGGAGCGTGCGCACCCCAACCATGTTCTCGTATGAGTTATTCGAGCGCGCCGCGGCGGCGAATGCCCACATCGTGCTGCCCGAGGGCGAGGACGACAGGGTGCTGCGTGCGGCGAGCACACTTCTGGCGCGCGGTACTGCCCGGTTGACGATTCTCGGGAGGGAGGGTGAAGTGCGCGAGCATGCAGCAACACTCGGTGTGTCGATTGATACTGCCACGATTCTTGACCCCGCCGCAGACTCGCCAATGCGTGAGCAGTTCGTGGCTGAATACGTGCGACTACGTGGGCACAAGGGCGTCACCGAAGAAGTCGCTCGTGAGCGAATGAACGACGGTAGTTACTTCGGCACGATGATGGTGCACCTAGGTCACGCCGACGGGATGGTCTCAGGGGCGATCCACACGACCGCACATACAATTCGGCCAAGCCTGGAGATCATCAAGACCGTGCCGGGCACGTCGGTGGTATCGAGCGTGTTCTTTATGGCGCTTGCTGATCGGGTACTTGTCTACGGTGACTGTGCGGTGAACCCAGACCCCACAGCAGAGCAGCTTGCTGACATCGCAATCTCATCGGCGGAAACTGCCGCGCAATTCGGTGTTGAACCACGGATCGCAATGCTCTCATACTCGACGGGTGATTCGGGTAGCGGCGCTGATGTCGATAAGGTGCGTAAAGCGACAGAGCTGGTGCGTGCGGCCCGGCCTGAACTCGAAGTTGAGGGGCCGATCCAGTACGACGCGGCAACTGACCCCGGTGTGGGTGCCTCGAAGCTCCCAGGTTCAAAGGTGGCTGGTCGAGCCACGGTGTTCATATTCCCAGATTTGAATACTGGAAATAATACCTACAAGGCCGTTCAGCGTTCAGCAGGAGCAGTGGCGGTTGGGCCAGTGCTTCAGGGCCTGAACAAGCCAGTAAACGACCTCTCACGCGGTGCCACAATCGAAGACATACTCAATACCGTTGCCATCACTGCGGTGCAGGCTGGGTTCACGGCTGGTTGATCCTCGCCCCAAAATACATCGAAAGGTGTTCGTATGCAGAACATTCTTGTGATTAACGCTGGTTCATCGTCGATCAAGTACCAGCTTGTTGATCCGGTCAGAGGCGAATGCATCGCTTCGGGTTTGATCGAGAGGATCGGCGAACCTGAGGGGCGGGTGGAGCATAAAGGCACGGGCGAGACCCTGGAACGAGTGGTGGAGATTCCTGACCACTCTGTCGGTTTTGAGGCGATGCTGCAGGCGTTTGTAGACTCAGGAACTCCGCTGGAATCGCTTGAGATCGTTGCTGTCGGCCACCGTGTGGTGCAGGGCGGAAGCGAGTTTGTGCGGCCAACGCTGATTGATGATCGGGTAGCCGCTCGGATTCTCGACTTGGCTGCGCTTGCTCCGCTGCATAACCCAGGTAACCACAGTGCGATTGTTGCAGCGCGCAAGGCATTTCCTGAAGTGCCGCACGTCGCGGTGTTCGATACCGCGTTTCACCAAACAATGCCCGAATCTGCATATGCGTACGCGATCGACCCACGGATTGCTGAGCAATATGGGGTGCGCCGCTACGGTTTTCACGGAATTTCTCACCAGGTCGTGTCCCAGCGGGCAGCGGCCCTGCTTGATCGGCCGATTACGGAAATCAAGCAGATTGTGCTGCACCTCGGGAACGGGGCTTCTGCGTGTGCCGTCGACGGGGGTCGGTCGGTGGACACTTCGATGGGCCTCACCCCGCTTGAGGGCTTAGTAATGGGGACACGGAGCGGTGACATCGACCCCGGAGCGCTGCTGCACCTGATGCGAGCGGGACTCTCTGTTGATGAACTTGATCAGCTACTGAACAAGCAGTCGGGGCTGCTCGGGCTTGCTGGGTCGAACGACATGCGTGACATTCGCGCCGGTGTTGAGGCGGGCGAGACTGCCGCTCAGCTTGCGCTCGATGTGTATGCGCGAAGGGTGAAACACTACATCGGCGCGTACCTTGCGCTGCTTGGTGGCGCGGATGCCATTGTGTTTACCGCCGGCGTGGGCGAGAACAGTTCGATGCTCAGGGCGCAGGCCTGTGCCGGTCTCGAACAGTTGGGGATTGAACTCGATCCAGTGCGCAATGAATCTGGTGAGCGAGGTGCTCGCGTCATCAGTACGGATGCATCACGCGTGGCGATCCTCGTGGTGCCTACTGACGAGGAAACCGAAATCGCTGCGCAGACCCTCGAACTTATTGAGGGCGCCGCAAATGAACGTGACTGAGTGCTCATTGGTGAGACTTTGAGTGCGCAGGCAACACCTCGATATATCGGACTGAAGTTTGCCGGGGTTTCGCTCGCCTGGGGTGCGAGCTTTCTCTTCATCAAAGTGGCTGTTGAGGGGCTTTCTCCCGCGCAGGTGATGGCCGGGAGACTGAGCCTTGGTGCTACGTTCTTGGTCTTGCTTATGGTGCTTACCCGGCGGCGATGGCCGCGGGGACGACGGGTCTGGGCGCTCTGTTGCTCATCGCGCTATTCCAGGGAGTGCTGCCGTTTCTCCTATTCGCGTGGGCCGGGCAGCACCTGCCGTCAGGCGTTTCGAGCATCTACAACGCAACTGCACCCCTGACCACCCTGTTGTTCTCGCTCATGTTGCTGCCCGATGAGAAGCTCACGCGCGCCCGTACGTATGGGCTGTTGCTGGCGGCCGCTGGAGTAATCGTCATTGCTGGTCCGTGGCGGTTTGATTTTGACTCGGGGGATCCCAATGTGCTCTGGGCAAACCTGGCTTGCCTGGGGGCTACCAGCTGTTACGGCGTCGCCTACGTGATTATTCGACGGGTGCTGCGCGCAGGGGAGTACGATGCGGTGACTATCGCGGCGAGCCAGATCACCCTGGGTACGGTGATCGGGATCATCATTGCGCCGTTCATCGGCGGCCTCGAACCGATGCAACTCACACCCGCGATTATCTGGAGCATGGTTGTGCTCGGGGTCGTTGGTACAGGGATCGCATACGTCTGGAACAATGATGTCATCGGGGCCTGGGGTGCAAGCGCTGCATCGACAGCGACGTACGTGACCCCCATAGTTGGCGTCGCGCTCGGAATGATCGTCTTAGGCGAGATGCTGCACTGGAATGAGCCAGTTGGCGGGATAATTATTCTGCTTGGGGTGCTCGTGAGTCAGGGGCGATTGCGCCCACGGCGCAGAGATACCGGTTGACCGAGTGAATGTCGGTGCGCGCCGGTAGCATGGGTGCGTGGCTACCGCACTGTATCGCCGTTATCGGCCCGAGGCTTTTTCCGAGATGATCGGTCAGGCTCACGTTACTGAGCCGTTAATGACCGCATTGCGCACGAGTCGCATTGGTCATGCCTACCTCTTTAGCGGCCCTCGAGGCTGCGGCAAGACTACCTCTGCACGCATCCTCGCTCGCTGCCTGAACTGCGCGGAAGGCCCGACGGATCACCCATGCGGCGTGTGCCCGAGCTGTATCGAACTCAGCCGCGACGGCGGCGGTTCGCTCGATGTGGTCGAGATTGACGCCGCGAGTCACGGTGGTGTCGACGATGCGCGCGACCTCCGTGAGCGTGCAGTGTTTGCACCTGCACGTGACCGGTTCAAGATCTTCATCATCGATGAGGCCCATATGGTGACTGCGGGCGGCTTTAACGCGCTGCTCAAGATCGTTGAAGAGCCGCCGCCGCACGTGAAGTTCATCTTCGCGACGACTGAGCCTGAGAAGGTCATCGGCACGATTCGTTCGCGCACACACCACTACCCATTTCGGCTGATCGCCCCGGGCGCACTCATCGACTACGTGCAGCAGCTTTGTGACAGCGAAGGCGTGCAGGTGGAGCCAGGTGTGCTTGCGTTGGTGGTGCGCTCGGGCGGTGGCTCGGTGCGCGATACGCTTTCGATTCTCGATCAGCTGATCGCCGGTAGCGAGAGCACGCAGGTCACTCTCGAACGTGCGACCGGGTTGCTTGGGTTTACAAGCACAGAGCTCATTGACGAAGTCGTGAATGCGCTCGGGGCAGGTGACTCGGCGGCAGCATTCCGTGCGACCGATCGAGTCGTGCAGACGGGTCAAGATCCGCGCAGATTTGTTGAAGATCTGCTTGAGCGTTTGCGCGACCTCATTGTGATTTCTGCGACCTCGGTGCAGGGCGCATCTGCGGTGTTCCGTGGCGTGCCAGAGGACCAGCTGGACAGCATGTTCGCGCAGTCTCAGATATTTGGACATGGGCAGCTCTCGCGGATTGCCGACACTGTGAACGCCACGCTGAACACGATGGTTGGGGCAACGGCGCCAAGGCTTCACCTCGAACTCATGGTTGCTCGTGCACTGTTGAACGCTGGTGCGGGAGTTCCGGCAGCCGGCGCTGCTGGTGCGCTGCTGGGTGGCGGCGCTTCGAGCAGGCAAGCCCCTGGTCAAAATGCTGGTGCTGGTGCTGGTGCTGGTGCTGGTGTGCCCGTGACGAATCCCGCTGGAGGGCAACACACGGCTTCGAATTCTGCGCAGGTGGCTCAGGCTTCAGCTATGCAAGCCACGGCTCCGAGTCCGGTTTCGGTTTCGGTTTCGGTTTCGGCTCCAGCCGCGGTGGCGGAGGCAGCTTCTGCTACATCATCAACCCCCGTTGTGCCATCAGGTGCTGCCGTCGACGTGATCGCCGCGATGCGTTCAGCGCGCGACTTTTTGAAGTCTGATGACTCGGGTTCGCCGCGACCACCCATGGTGCCACTCGGTGGGCATCGTGCACCGGACTCGGACCCGGCTGCGGTGTCGGTACCAGCAACTGCGGAGGTTCCTGCTGAGGTGCCTGCAGTTGCGGGTGAAGCAAACGATGCACCCGTAACGGTGGAGCCAGGGCTAGACGACCTGCTTGAGGTCTGGCCTGACTTGCTTGACGAGCTACTCGAGAGCGACAGAGAGGCTTGGAACGCGGTGCGCCAGGTGCAGCCGCTCGCGCTCGATGGAGATGTGCTTACGATTGGCCTGGCGACAAAGTCTGACCTTGACGCGTTCAAGACCAGCGGTGCCGGCCCACTCCGCGAAGCCATCAGCGGTGCTATCGGCATGAACATCAAGTACGTGCCGAAGCCTCTGCCCGAAGGCGTTCGACCGGCCTTTGCAGGGCGTGAGGGCGATGATTCGCCAGCTGAGGAGCCCTCTCTAACGGCTGAGCCCACGCAATCGAATGAAGCGACGCAACCCGCGAAATTCGCTGCTGTGTCCAGCCCAACAGTTGCCACTCCAGACGACTACCCGGAACCGCCCGAGGCGCTTGAGTCTGAACCAGGTTACGAGCCCGAACCGGGTTACGGGCCCGCGGCAGAATACGAGCCGGATCCGGAGCCGGAGCCCGAAGCGAAGCGAGGGCACTCGACGGATCCCGCTTCGTACCCAAATACTGCGGTGTCGCCAACCCCGGCGACCACCGTTTCTCCAGTCCCAGAGGCAGCATCTGCGACAAATCCGGCAACTCCACCCGTGGCAGAAACTGCGTCGGTCTCACTAGATGCTCCTGCGCAGTCAACACCGAAGCCCAAACGAAATGATTCACCGGGGTTCACCCGCTACGGTGAGTCAGTAGTGCGCGAGGTGCTCGGCGCCAGATTCGTGGAAGAACGCCCGCTGCCAGAGGGTTTCGAAAGGTAAGTAACGCACATGTACGACGGAATCGTTCAAGATTTGATCGACGAGTTCGGCAGACTCCCTGGAATCGGCCCGAAATCTGCTCAACGCATCGCGTTCCACATTCTTCAGACCCAAAGCTTCGATGTCTCCCATCTTGCAAAGCTCCTCACCGAGGTACGCGAGCGCGTGCACTTTTGCGACCAGTGCGGCAACATTACTGAGCACGAGCGCTGCTCAATCTGCCGTGATACTCGCCGCGATCAGAGCCTCATCTGCGTAGTTGAAGAACCAAAAGACGTCGTTGCTATCGAACGTACGAGGCAGTTTCGTGGGCTCTACCACGTGCTTGGCGGAGCGATTAGCCCCATCGACGGTATCGGCCCCGACGACCTCAGCATCACGCAGCTCATGCGGCGACTCACCCCTGCGCCAGGTGAAGAGCCTGTACGTGAGGTGATCCTCGCCACTGATCCAAACCTTGAGGGCGAAGCAACCGCAGCCTACCTTTCTCGGCTGCTCAATACGATTGAAGTGCCTGTCTCGAGGCTCGCATCAGGCCTGCCTGTTGGCGGTGATCTCGAGTTTGCTGATGAGGTCACGCTCGGTCGCGCCTTCGAAGGTCGCACCAAGATGAGCTAAGTGGGCACTTTGACCTACGTGTGGTCGGGCATGAAACGAGAGCGAGTCTGGTCGAAGGTTGGTTGATCCTCGCTATTCGGTCCCAAGTGGGTTCGGGACAATTCAGAATGTGCTGCGCGATAGACTGATAGCTGGCAAACATTCGGGCGGAAATGCAGGAGGCACGCGTGGCATTGATCGTGCAAAAGTTTGGCGGATCCTCAGTTTCTGATGCCGACGGCATCAAGCGCGTGGCCAAACGCATTGTTGAGACCAGGCGGGCTGGCCACGAGGTCGTCGTCGCAGTCAGTGCCATGGGCGACACCACAGACGAGCTTCTCGACCTTGCTGCAGAGGTGACCCCAATCCCAGCCCCTCGAGAGCTCGACATGCTGCTCACCGCGGGTGAGCGAATTTCGATGGCGCTGCTCGCCATGGCTATCAAGGGAATGGGCGTCGATGCGCTTTCCTTTACTGGCAGCCAGGCGGGTATGATCACGACCGCCGACCATGGGGCTGCGAAGATCGTTGACGTGACGCCAAAGCGCGTCCGTGAGGCGCTCGATCAGGGTGCGGTCGCAATTGTCGCCGGGTTCCAGGGGTTCAACCGGGGAACCGGTGACATCACGACTCTCGGCCGAGGAGGGTCTGACACCACCGCGGTCGCACTTGCTGCTGCCTTGCACGCCGATGTGTGCGAGATCTACACAGACGTCGACGGGGTCTATACGACCGACCCGAGAGTGGTGTCGTCCGCGCGAAAGATCACGTCGATCACCTCGGAAGAAATGCTTGAACTTGCGGCCTCGGGTGCCAAAGTGTTGCACTTGCGTGCAGTGGAATACGCCCGCAGGCATGGCGTAGTGCTGCATGTTCGGTCTTCGTTTTCAAACGAAGAGGGCACGATCGTTTACGATCCGAAGAAGGGTCACCCGAAGGGGGAGAAAATGGAAGAGCCGATCATCACTGGGATCGCTTTTGAGAAGAACGAAGCAAAGGTCACCGTTGGTGGTGTGCCAGACGTTCCCGGCAAAGCGGCGCAGATCTTTGAGATTGTTGCGAAGACCAACGCAAACATTGACATGATCGTGCAAAACGTCTCGGCTGATCACCGCACTGATATTTCCTTCACGGTGCCACTCGGCGAGGGCCGGAAGGTTGTTGAAGCGCTTGAGGCGGAACGTGAAGCAATTGGCTACGAACGGCTGCAGTACGACGATCAGATTGCAAAGCTCGCAGTTGTCGGTGCAGGAATGCGAGACGCTTCAGGTGTCTCTGCGCAGCTTTTCCGTGCGCTCTTCGATGCGGGAATCAACATTGAAATGATTTCGACCAGCGAGATTCGCATCTCGGTCGTCACTCGTGCCGACGTGATGGAAGAAGCGGTTCGAGTGTTGCACACTGCATTCGGGCTCGACTCAGACGACGAGGCAATTGTTTACGCAGGAACCGGACGCTAGGGGACTACTGTTGGCTACCAAGATCAATCTCGCAATCGTTGGCGCTACTGGGCAAGTTGGCACCGTTATTCGGCGCTTGCTCGAAGACCGCGACTTCCCGATTGCATCACTGCGGCTTTTCTCAAGCGCGCGTTCGGCTGGGAACACCATTGAGTTCAGCGGAGAACAGATCACCGTCGAAGACGTTGCAACCGCAGATCCGGCTGGCATCGATATCGCTCTGTTTTCTGCTGGCGGCGCTGCTTCGCGTGAGTACGCTCAGAAGTTCGTTGATGCGGGTGTAATTGTTATCGATAACTCGAGCGCGTTCCGTATGGATACGACGATTCCGCTTGTGGTGAGCGAAGTGAACCCCGACGCGATGGATGGTGTGATCGAGGCGCGGCGAGGGATCATTGCCAACCCCAACTGCACCACCATGGCCGCAATGCCCGTACTCAAGGCACTCGACTCTGCAGCAGGGCTTGAGCGACTGATCGTAACAACCTTCCAGGCAGTCTCGGGTTCGGGTCTCGCTGGCGCGCGCGAGCTTGCTGGTCAGATCACCGCGGCTGTCGAGCAGGGTGGCATCGAACAGCTTGTGCACGACGGCACCGCGATTGACTTCCCAGCCCCCGAGGTCTACACCAAGACCATTGCATTCGATGTGTTGCCACTTGCTGGTTCTATCGTCGATGATGGCCAGGGTGAGACCGACGAAGAGAAGAAGCTGCGCAACGAAAGCCGCAAGATCCTCGATCTTCCGGGGCTTCGCGTCTCGGGCACCTGCGTGCGCGTACCCGTCTTCACCGGCCACTCGCTCGCAATCAACGCGGAGTTCACAAACGAATTGACCCCCGACCGTGCGCGCGAAGTGCTCGCACAGGCTCCAGGCGTGCAGCTGAGCGATGTTCCGACTCCTCTTGAGGCCGCGGGTAACGACCCGTCGTTCGTGGGCCGCATTCGCGAGGATCAGAGCGCGCCGGAAGGCCGATGGCCTGACGATGTTCATCTCAAACGACAACCTGCGTAAGGGTGCGGCCCTGAACGCCGTGCAAATCGCTGAGGTTGTTGCCGCTCGCCTGTAGAGCCGGGCGACACCGAGCTAGGGCTCGTTGGGTGGACCAGTACTACTCAAAATAAGCGATCTGCGATTTACAAGCCGATGTTCACACAGAACTACTTGTAAATTGCAGATCGCTTATTTATTGCTGGAACGAGTGACAACTGGCAAGTCTTAGCGAGCAGCCAGGTTATCTTGCTGCTTCGAGTGTGAGCAGGCTTGCCTCTGGTCTGCATGCGAGGCGAATGGGAGCATAAATAGACGCCCCGAGCCCCGCGCTCACGTTAAGGAAAGCGGCGTGCTCGGCGTCATACCAAACGCTCAAGCCCCGCGCCTGGCTGACTGGCAGGTCACAATTCGCGGTGAGCGCGCCAACGCCAGGCACCCGGACCTGGCCGCCGTGCGTGTGGCCGGCAAGAATGAGGCCTGAGCCACGATCGAGCAACTGCCCAAGCACGTGCTGGTAGGGCGCGTGTACGACGCCGATACGCACCGCTGAGGTCGCGTCATTGTGGGTAAGCTCGTCTATCGATTCGTCGAGCTTTGCAACGTTGTCATATCGAATATGAGGATCGTTCAAACCTAGAAACTCCACCTCCCGTATCGCGAAGGTTGAGCCGAGTTGCCTGGTTGTTGAGGTTCACGAAACCCAAGCCTTCGAGCCCGCGGGTGAGCGCGATGTTGTCAAGATCGGGTGATCGTTTGCCCGTCTTGCTTGGAGCGTTGAGATACACGAACGGGTTCTTCGCGATCGGGCTGTAGTAGTGCTTTGCGGGCCCGTCACCGAAGACGGTGGGAATACCCGCTTCTCCAAAGGGGCGCAATGCATGCATGAGTGGACCGCGGGCCGCCTGGTGCCCCATCAGATCACCGGTGAGCACAACGAGATCCGGGCGAAGCTCCACGAGACTGCGCACCCAGCCGATTTGCGATGCTGCCCACGGTGCGAGGTGGAGGTCGAGCTCAGCTGCAGCACGCGCAGGGGAGCAGCCTTCGGGCAGCATCGGCAGAGTGTGCCGTCGCAGCGTGAAGAGCCTTGGCTCAATGAGTGTGGACCAAGCGATAGCACCGAGGGCTGCTGTGCACAGCCCGGGTCAACTTGCTTACGGTCAGCATTGAGCGACAGCGTGGCCTGGTTGCCTGGGTTCGCGGCCTGGCCTTCGCCCGGATTCACCGATTCCACAACCTTATTCGGTGTCGGGTTGTCACCAGGGCCCGGAGCGGCTCGGAGAGCAGTCGAAGCTCACGTTCGAGAACCCGGCATTAAATAGGGCCTGCTTTGCAGAGTTGCCTGACATTCCGACAAGGCCACTTTGGGATCACCTTCTGTACACCGTTGCTGATGTCGACAGTAATGCCCGAACCTCGCCCAGCCTCACCGGCCAGGGTTCGTGCTCGCAGACGAGGCCAGCGGCCAACGGGTCGAATCGACTTCGCCCGCCATTGATCACTCCAAAGCCAGCCGCAGTCAGAATCTGTTCGGCCTCGGCGTAAGACATGCCTGTTCTACATCGGGAACGGCTACCATGACGCGCTTTCATGGCTGTGCGCGGCCATCCGGGAAGGCCTCACCACCGCTAGATAGCCGTCAGCAGCGTTGCCGATCGCGGCGTTGTAGATCACTTCGCTCTGCACGCCCGAGGCCGGTGTTGTTGAGGGACGCTTTGCCTATGGTGTTGCCGAGCCAGACAGCGGTTGAGACGGTGCTGCTGCCACCAAGAGTTCCAGCGGTCCGCAGCCCCGTCAGTGGTGCCTGACTTGCCATAGTGGGG
>JAUCCH010000020.1:0-25557 GCA_034676385.1 Leucobacter sp. | reverse complement strand
GGTGCGAAGACTCTGCGTGGCGGCAAGATGGAAGACGTCATCTTCGCGGGCACCAGCACTCGCGGCCCACTCGGGCGCGCTGAGGTCAAGTTGACGATCGACAATAGCGATGGCGCGCTGCCAATTGAGTACAGCGAAGTCACGATTAGTCGAACACTTTTTCGTAATGGTGCGAGCGAATACGCGATTAATGGCGAGGGCTGCAGGCTGCTTGATGTGCAGGAGTTGCTCAGCGACTCGGGCCTCGGCCGCGAGATGCACGTCATCGTGGGGCAGGGGCAGCTCGATGCGGTCCTCAGGGCGACTCCTGAAGATCGCCGCGGATTCATTGAGGAAGCTGCCGGCATTCTCAAGCACCGCCGCCGTAAGGAACGCACGCTACGCAAACTCGACGCGATGGAGACGAACCTCACCCGACTGAACGATCTCGCGGGCGAAATCCGGCGGCAGCTGAAACCACTTGGGCGTCAGGCCGAGGTAGCGAAGCAGGCGCAGGCTATCGCTGCCGAGGTGCGTGATGCGAAGGCCAGACTGCTCGCTGATGACGTCGCAAGGCTTCGTGCTGAACTCGACGAGCTCGCGAAGGATGAAGCTGAACGACACAGCGAACGCATCGTGCTGCAGGAACAGCTCGAGCAGAAGCAGCTGCGTATACATCGCCTTGAGCAGGATCAACAGAGCGATGAACTCGATGATGCTCGTCGGGTGACGATCTCGCTTGAGTCTTCACAGAGCCGGTTGAGAGGGCTGCTCTCGCAAACACAGCAGCGCCTCACCTTCCTCGCGACTCAGGCAGAGGCGCCTGAGCAACTCAACCGGTTGAGCCGCGTTGCTGTCGACGAAGCTAAAACTGAAGCAGAGCACCTCACTGAGCTCATTCCGGCGGCGGAAGTTTCCTGGCAAGAATCAGGTGACAGCACACGTCGCGCAAAGCAGCAGCTTGACGCGATCGACGAACATCTCGCTGCACTGAGCGCACTGGTCTCAAAACACGACCTTGAGCTCTCGAAGCTTCGTGGCCAGACTCAGGCTGCCGAGCAGAAGCGTGCAACTGTCGGCCAACAACTTACGCGTCGGCGCACCGCACTCGAGCAAGCTGAGCAGCGCGCTACCGATGCGCAACGCGACTTGGAAGAGTACATCCGTGGGCTTGACGAGAGTGAGGCACCTGAAGCTGGCCTCGACGATGCGTACCGCGCCGCGCAGGACGCGCAGACGGACGCAGAGAAGTCACGTGATGACCTGCGTGACGGGTTGCACAGCATGGAGCAGGAACGCGCGGGTCTCGACGCTCGCGTGAGCGCACTTGCCCGAATGCTTGACCAACGAGATGCTTCGGGTGCGTTGCTCTCCGAGGAACCCGAAGGAATTCGTGGTCGAGTCGCGGACCACGTTCGCGTAGCGGAGGGTTTCGAGGCTGCGATCGGTGCGGCACTTGGGATCTTCGGTGATGCGCTTCTCGCTGAGACCGAAGCAGATGCGGGCGAGATCGTACGGTCCGCACGGGAACGCGACCTCGGTCAGCTTCGCACAGTCATTGCGAGAGCCGCGTCTGCCGCAAGCGATGCACCTCAAATCGACGGGCTCACTCTCGCAACGGACGTACTCACGAGCGCGCCTGACGGGGTGTTCGGCTTGCTTTCACGCAGTTACCTTGCGGAGAGCATTGCAGCAGCGATCGCAGGGGCTGCGACTCTGCGTAAAAAGTGGCCAGCCGAAAGCTTCACGATTGTCACCACGTCTGGTGATGTGCTCACTGAACACACACTCACGGGTGGCACCGGCCTTGCACCATCGCGTATCGAGCTTGCAGCAGAACTGGAACAGGCAAAGCAGCGCGGCGAGGCATTGGCCGCAGAAATCAGTGAGGCTGAGGCCGAACTCGCGGACCTTCGCGAGGCCGCCGCGCGCGCAAAGATCACTGCAGAGCGGTCCTTCGCTGACCTCCGGACCGCTGACGCTCGCATCGCAGAGGTCGCTGAGAAGCGTAACCGCCTGGCTGTCCGCGCCGAGGCTGGTCAGGCTGAGGCCGAGCGTGCGCGACAGGCACTCGCAGAGGTGTTGGGTGGCGAAGCCGAAGCAGCAAGCGAGGCCGAGCGTGCCGCGCGAATTCTTGCTGAAGCGGAGGCAAGGCCTCGGCCGATCCTCGACGCAAGCGAACGCGATGAAATGTTCTCAGAGCTTGAGCGTGCCCGAACTTCCGAGGTTGAACGTCGACTCGAGCTTGAAACTGCACGTGAGCGTGCTCGCGCCGCCGAAGCGACCCACCGCATGCTCGCCGATCAGCTTGAGGCTGAGCATCGAGCCGCGGAGGAATCTGCTAGGCGGGCGGTGCTGCGTGCTCGGCAGGTCGCACGAGCGGAGCGGGTGGCGGAGCAGCTTCCAGCGATCCTCGAATCTTGCGATCGCTCTCTGTCGGAGGCGCGCGTCGCTCAACATGCTGCCGAGCAAGCGCGCGCGAGGCACAGCCAAGAACTCACGCTGCTACGTTCCGAAGAAGCTGAACTGCGTAGCCGGCTGCAGTCGGTCACCGATCGAGTACACGGCGGAGAGCTCAAGAGCTACGAGCGTAAGTTGCAGCTTTCTACCCTGCTTGAACGCGCGGGGAATGAGCTTGGGCTGGTCGAAGACGTACTCATCGACGAATACGGGCCCCACCGGGGGATCCCAATCCACGATGACACCGTGCCGGCACCGCAGGCGACACAAGTGCGAGAGGTACCCCAGAACGATCTTGAAGCCCAATTTGCGGCAGAGCTCGGGCTGCTCGAAACGGAGACGGACGAGGGCGGCGACGCTCATGACGCTGACGCAGTAACGCCGGGACGATCTGAAAATGAGCGCGATGCAGCTGCGTTCATACCGTTTGTCCGCGCTGAGCAGCAGCAGCGACTCGCGCGTGCCGAGAAGCGTCTGACCGAGCTCGGTCGCATCAACCCTCTCGCGCTCGAAGAGTTTGCGGCGCTTGAACAGCGTCACAACTTCCTCACCGAACAGTTGCAAGATCTCACGAAGACCCGCGCAGATCTGCTCACGATTATTGGCGACCTTGACCAGAAGATGCAGGGCATCTTTGCAGAGGCGTTTGCAGATACGCAGGCCGCGTTCGCAGAGGTCTTTCCAATTCTTTTCCCCGGTGGTTCTGGGCACGTAGAGCTTTCAAACCCCGAGGACATGCTGAATACGGGTATCGAGATGTCAGTGCGCCCAGCGGGTAAGAAAGTAGAACGTCTTTCTTTGCTGAGCGGTGGAGAGCGCTCGCTCGCCGCAGTCGCATGGCTCATTGCGATCTTTCATGCGCGCCCAAGCCCGTTCTACATCATCGACGAGGTTGAGGCTGCACTCGACGACGCAAACCTCGGCCGGCTATTGCAGGTCTTCGAAACACTGCGCGAGAACTCGCAGCTGATCGTCATCACCCACCAGAAGCGCACCATGGAGATTGCAGATGCCCTCTACGGTGTGTCGATGCGCCAGGATGGTATTTCGGCCGTTGTTGGGCAGCGGATAGGCGCTGAAGACTAACGGGCTCTCCATTTGGGTGCAAGGATCATCCAATCGGATGACCTGCCCGGTACCTGAGGGTGACGCGCAGCCTCGGCACCCCTCCGTAGCGTAGTTCCCATAGGGTCACAGTGGCCCGTGAAAGGGAGCATCATGATTGAAGCGACGCACCTCACGAAGCGTTACGGCAGCAAGGCTGCAGTGAACGATGTCAGCTTTTCGTTGAAGCCCGGGCAGGTAACGGGGTTTCTTGGGCCAAACGGCGCGGGCAAATCTACGACCATGCGGATGCTCATGGGGCTTGATCGCCCGACTTCGGGTGAAATTACCGTGCTGGGAAAACCCTACGCTGAGCATAGAAACCCGCTGAGTATTGCGGGGGCATTGCTGGACGCAAAGGGTGTGCACCCACGGGTCAAGTGCCCGCAGTCATTTACGCGCGCTCGCGGCGACGCACGGTATTAGCGATTCCCGCGTCAATCGAGTGCTGGAACTCACAGGGCTGGAATCGGTTGCGCACAAGCGTGTCGGTGGGTTTTCGCTCGGGATGGGACAGCGGTTGGGCATTGCTGCGGCGTTGCTCGGAGACCCCCAGGTGCTGGTTCTCGATGAACCCGTGAACGGCCTCGACCCAGACGGTGTGCTCTGGGTGCGTGACCTTGTCAGGTCGTTTGCGGCAGGGGGTCGTACGGTCTTGCTCTCGAGCCACCTCATGAGCGAAATGGCGCAAACCGCCGATCACGTGATTGTGATTGGCCGAGGATCGATCATCGCCGATGCGCCGATCGCTGAGTTGATCGCTGGCGGTGGTGGCGAACGAGCCGTACGTGTCATCTCACCCGAATCGATCAGGCTGGGTGGGTTACTGCGTGTGCAGGGGGCCAGGAGCACCCAACGGAGCGACTGTGACGAACTGCTTTTACACGGAATCACCGCGATCCGGGTTGGAGAGATCGCCGCCGCGAACGGGATCGTGCTGCACGGCCTTGCAACCGATGCAGCGTCTCTCGAGGACGCCTACATTGAACTCACTCGCGGTGAACTTGAATACGCCGCGGTCTAAGGAGCGAAGACATGACTACTCTTACGATGCCAGAAGCGAACATTTCCGTCCCAGTCGTCGGGCGCCTGGAGCTTCGACGGAATACTCAAAGGGGAGTGGATCAAACTGCTCTCACTCCGATCGATCCGTTGGTCGATCCTCGTCATGCTACTGCTCAGTTGGTTGGGTGCAGGCATGCTCTCGTTGGCGATGGCCAGTGGGGAACCGTTGGCGCCAGAAACATTGCCAGCATTAGTGGCACAGTCGGCAACCTTCGGCAGCATGTTTACCGTGCTCATCATGGGAGTGCTCGGGGTGCTGTCGATCACGAGTGAGTATGCAAGCGGCATGATTCTCTCTCGCTTACTGCGGTGCCCAAACGTACGCCTCTGCTTTTTGCAAAGGCCCTTGTGGTGGCGGCTCTCGGCTTCTCAGTTGGTGTGCTCAGCAGTTTTGGTGGCGGCCTCATTGCCGCAATGATCTACGGTGATGGCGGGTTCGCCTCCCTCGCAGAATCGGTGGTTCTGGTCTCGCTGCTTGGCAACGCGCTTTACCTGACACTGGCAGCCTTGCTCGCTCTAGGTGTTGGCGCACTGCTTCGCTCAAGTGCGGGAGCAATCTCGGTAATCGTCACGTTGTTCTTCGTCATGACAATTGTGTTGCAGGTCATGATGATGACCGGATGGGAGTGGGTGCCGGTCGTGGCGGACTGGATGCCAGCAAACCTAGGCAACACACTATCCACAGCAGCGTTGCAGGGCACTCCTGAACCCGGAGCCGTGACATACTGGGGCGCATTGGGCGGTCTTGCCGCCTGGGCTGCGGTTGCTCTTGTGCCTGCCGCGACCCTCTTCAAAACGAAAGACGCTGTGTGACCACTACCGATCTGAACACCCCGGAACTGCGGTTGCCAAAACCGCCCGGGGTGTTCGGCGTTGGCTCGCCGCGCACCCACGATTCGTTGATGGTGGAATCGTGGTGACCTACCTGTTCGGCTGTGCAATGATGCTGCTGTTCGAGGTGCTCAGTGGCATTTCGATGCAGCAAGTTATTGAGATCGAGGATCCGGACACGGTTGCTGCACTGCAACAGAACTCTGCCGTCATGGGTTGGCCATGGGCGTTCGTTCTCATCGCGATTACGTTGTTCACGGCTCTCGCCCTCGCATACAGGCGCCGATTTCCCCTTACCGGGCTGATTGTTGTGGGGCTCCTCTTCTTCTTCGAACAGGGCATGCTGGCGGTGCCTAACAGCGTTGCACTCGTGTTTCTGCTCTATGCAGTACCGATTTATCGCAGCGTGCGAGCCGGTTGGTTTGGCTTCGCCTTCGCAGTAGTCACGCAGACCGTACTCGCACTATTCACCAACGCAAGCAGCGGTGGCCTTGTCGGGCCGGTTGGCCTTGTCGCAGCAGGTCCCCTCAACTTTCGAGACTCACTGATCCTGAGCCTGATGAATGCGATTTGGCTGCTTGCCGTACTGATGTTTGCGATTAACCTTGGTAACCGACGTCGCTACGTCGAAGCGCTCATCGATCGGGCGCACCAGCTTGTCCGTGAACGCGAACAGCGGGCACTGCTTGCCGCTGCCGCAGAACGATCCAGGATCGCCCGCGAGATGCACGACATCGTTGCGCATTCTCTCTCGGTGGTAGTGACGCTCAGCGAGGCCGCCTCAGTGGCCGTGCAGACGCAGCCGGAGGCAGCTGCGAACGCTATGGCGCGCGCAGCCGAGACCGGTCGGTCAGCGCTGATGGAGATGCGCCGACTGCTTGGCGTGCTGAACGAGGGGGGAGGGATCCTCGACCTCTCAAGAAGAAATCTTGTTAGACGGAACCGGGAAGATCGTATCGGCGCCTCGGTCACCCCAACCCAGCATGGCGCAAATGAGCGAACTCATCGAAGGCTTTCGCCAAGCGGGCCTTCGGGTTGAACTAACCGAGTCGGGCACTCCTGGTGACGATGCGACGCATCAGCTCGCGGTCTTTCGGATTGTGCAGGAGGCTCTCACCAATACCTTGCGCTATGCAGGGCGAGGTGCCGAAGCCAGGATCACGATCTCGCATGAGAGCGAGCACACGACTATCGACGTGCTGGACTCCGGCGAAAGAGGAACTGTCGATAGTGCAGTCCCAGTTGTTATTCCGGGGAGCGGCAGGGGGCTGGCTGGAGCGGCGGAGAGGGCGCGCATGTTTGGTGGAACCCTAGAAGCAGGCCCACAGGGGACGGGCTGGCGACTCATCGCGGTAGTGCCCACCGGCACTGTCCAACGCGAAACCACATCCATCGAAGGAGCAGAGGAATGAGCAGCAGCGCGCTCAAAGTGGTACTGGTAGACGACCAAGACCTGATTCGCACGGGCTTTGCAATGATCCTCGGCACACAACCGGACTTTGAAGTCGTGGGTGAAGCCGGAGACGGGGCGGAAGCGCTCGCGGTCATCGAAACACTCATTCGCGAGGATCGGGCGCCCGACGTCGTGCTCATGGACGTACGTATGCCCGGCATGGACGGCATCGAGGCGACGGGCCTCATTGCGCACCGGTATCCAAATATTCGGGTACTGGTGCTCACGACCTTCGACCTGGATGAATATGCGCTCGCCGCAATTGAAGCGGGGGCAAGCGGCTTTCTGCTTAAGGACGCCAGAGCCCCAGAACTGATTGGAGCCGTTCGAGCGGTCGCAGACGGTGACTCAGTAATGGCACCGAGCGTGACCCGTAGGCTCATCGCAAGGCTGAGGGAACCGGAGCGGTCAACTTCTCAGGCCCCCATTGATGCGGCAAGTGTATGGAACAACTCACCGAAAGGGAGCAGCAGGTGTTCTCCCTCATCGCTGAAGGCCTGAGCAACGCGGAAATTGGGGAGTCGCTCTTTCTTTCGGAATCAACCGTCAAAACACACGTTGGGCGAGTCTCGCAAAGCTTGAACTGCGTGACCGGGTGCACGCGGTGATCCTCGCATACAAGGCTGGTGTGAGGTGAAACGACCCCGCAGGTCACGAGACGCTAACATCTCGTGAAAAATGTGGGTTTTGTGACGGTAAACAGGGTGTACCTAGATATTCTCATGGGGAGTGCCGCAATGAAGCGGTTCACCGATAAGAAAGGTGTCATCCATGAAGATGATTTCCAAGCGTACTACTGGGGCGTTGGCAATTGCCGCCAGCGCAGCGCTAGTACTGGCCAGCTGTTCTTCTACCGGAGAAACAGCAGATGAGCCGGCTGCGGGCGGCGGAGACGGCCTGAAGATTGCCAGCCTCCTGCCTCACACTGGTTCACTCGGCTTTCTGATGCCACCGGTCCAGGCCGGTATCGCACAGGCTCTCGCAGATATTGAAGCTGATGGCGGAGTGCTCGGCCAGCCGGTCGAGATCGTGGCTGAGGCTAACGAGGGCGACGGTACTGACGCTTCGGTGGGTCAGAAGGGTGCAGACGAGGCTATCGCTAGTGGCGCGGCATTCGTGCTCGGCGCAATGAGCTCGTCTCGAACGCTCGATGTAGTAACCAAGGTCACTGATGCGGGACTGCTCATGGGTTCGCCATCGAACACCGCATCGGCGCTCAGCGGAATTAGCCCGAACTACTTCCGCACCGCTCCGCCTGACTCGGTACAGGGCAGCGCGCTCGCCAACCAGGTTCTCGCTGATGGTAAGAGCAACATTGCCTACCTGACCTTCAACGATGACTACGGTATCGGTCTGCGCGACACGATTCAGCAGGTCACCGAGGCTGGTGGCGCAACCACCGTCTACGGCGGCAAGGGTGAAGGCAACGAGTTCCCGGTTGACCAGGGAACATTCTCTGCAGAGGTAACAGCAGCCAAGTCGGCGAACCCCGATGCGATCGTCATTGTTACCTTCGACCAGATCAACAGCCTGCTTCCGGAGCTGCTCATCCAGGGCGTCGATCCGTCGATGATCTACCTGGTTGACGGCAACGCAAACAGCTTCGCTGACGTGGTTGACCCTGGCAGCGTCGTGGGCATGCAGGGTTCGATCCCGGGTGCGCAAGCAAATGACGAGTTCAAGAAGCAGCTCGAGGATATCTATGCTGCTGAGTACGGTGGGTCTCTCGAGAGCTTCACCTACGGACCTGAGGCTTATGACCTGGTCATGATCGTGGCACTCGCAGCGCAGAAGGCCGGTTCGGTCGACTCTGCTTCGATTCAGAAGGAACTCGCAGCAGTGACCGGAGCTAACGGTGGCGACGAGTGCTCGACCTTCGGAGACTGCAAGGCTCTGCTCGATGACGGCAAGGACATTCGCTACATGGGCAAGTCAGGCACTGGCCCGCTGAATGCGAACAACGACCCGTCGTCCGCATGGATCGGCATCTACAAGTATGACGAGAGCAACACTCCTCAGTTCCAGTCGGCTGTGGAGGGCGAGGTGAAGTAACCTCTCCGCTCAACACAAAGGGGTCGAGTCCTTCGGGGCTCGGCCCCTTTGCTGTGCCTGGGACTGTGCCTCTGTGCTGTCCCCTCTTGTGCCTCTGTGCCTCTGTGCTGTGCAGTGCCAGCTGCTATGGAGGCGTGTGGGGCTGCGCGCCAGGCCGATTACACACTTACAATGGGGCAGCAAACGTTGTTGGGCCTCATCGCTAGCAACATCAAGTGCCCCATTGTGTCCAGGCGAGCGATGACCGGGCAGGATTCTGGTCTCTCGCGCTGTGAAGTGAAAACAAAGAGCTGGGTCTAACCAACATGGTCAGACCCAGCTCTTTGTGCGGTGTTTGCGGCTATCCAGTAGCGCAGTTACTCCGTCGCCTCCTTGGCGTCTGCAGCCGCTGCCTCGACGTCTGCCGCGAGGGTGCCGAGGTAGAGCTCGATCACCTTTGGATCGTTCGCGAGTTCGCGTCCGGGGCCCTCGTAGGCGTTTCGGCCCTGATCTAACACATAAGCACGGTCACAGATCTGCAAGCACCGGCGAGCATTCTGCTCGACCATGATAATCGTGACCCCAGTTTTGTTGATCTGGCGGGTGCGAATGAAGGTTTCATCCTGTCGCACAGGGGAGAGACCCGCAGAGGGCTCGTCAAGCAGCAGCACCTTCGGATCCATCATCAGGGCGCGTGCCATCGCCACCGACTGTCGCTCACCGCCAGAGAGCGACCCAGCACGCTGTTTGCGTCGATCAGCGAGCATGGGGAACAGGTCCCACATTTCAGCGATCCTGCTCGCAAACTGCTTTGGTTTCAAGAAGAGTCCCATTTGCAGGTTCTCTTCAATCGTGAGCGATTGGAAGACGTTGTTCGTTTGCGGGACGAACCCAACACCCTTGCGCACGAGCTCATTCGTTTGCATGCTGGTGACGTCTTCGCCATCAAGGCGAACGACCCCCTCTCGAATGCTTACCAACCCAAATAGTGCTTTCAGGAGCGTCGACTTACCGGCACCGTTGGGGCCGATAATACCGATGAGTTCGCCCTGGTACGCCTCGAGGGTGCAACCATTGAGAATGTTGATGCCAGGAAGGTATCCCGCTGTGAGATTGTCAGCTTGAACCACCAGCTTGGTGTCGTTCATCGAGTCTCCTCCTCGATCTGTGTAGCGATGGTACGCATGAAACCAGTGTTGATGTCATCGTCGTCGCCGAGATCCTTGTCGTGGTGCGCACCAAGGTATGCATCGACGACTGCCTCGCTCGTCATGACCGTCTCGGGAAGGCCTTCTGCGATGAGCTCGCCCTGAGCCATGACGACCACCCAGTCACTGATGTGGCGAACCATGTTCATGTCGTGCTCAACGAACAGCACTGTGGTGCCCTCGTCTCGCAGCGCCTGAATATGATCGAGCAGGCTCTGCGTGAGTGCCGGGTTCACGCCTGCCATTGGCTCGTCGAGCATGATCATGGCTGGGTTGGACATGAGTGCGCGAGCCATCTCGAGCAGCTTCTTCTGCCCGCCCGAGAGGTCACCCGCCATGTCATCCCTTTTAGCGTCAAGCTTGAACCGGGTAAGCAGATCTTTCGGCGCGCGCAATGTTTTCGCGCTCGCGGGCCTTCCACAGCGGTGGGATAAGCCCCACGAACATGTTCTCACCGGGGGCTGGTTGTTGGCACCGATGAGCATGTTCTCAGCACCGTCATACGGGAGAGTGCTTTCGTGAGCTGGAACGTGCGAACCATTCCAGCTCTCGCGGCCTTGGACGCCCCTGTCTCGTCGAAGGTCCTTTCCGTTAAACGACCACTTTGCATCCCCGCCACCAATGAGCTTTTCGCGTTGGAAGGCTGATCGAAGCCGGTGATGAGGTTGAAGAAAGTCGTTTTCCCCGCACCATTGGGGCCAATGAGGGCAGTAATTGCACCTCGCTGCACCTCGAGGTGTTCCACGTTCACCGCGGTCATGCCACCGAAATGGCGTTCAATTCGATCGACAGTGAGGATCGAGTCCTGTTTCGAGACTCCCGGTACCTGATCGAGGGTGCGAAGCTGCGCCCGTAGGGCCTCGCGATCGTAGGGGTACCCCTCGATCCGGGCAGCACTGGTCTGGGACGTGGTATTAGACATTGAACGACAACTCCTTCTTGTTACCCAGAATGCCTTGCGGTCTGAAGATGACCAGGAGCATAAGCGCCGCACCAATCAATACCCAGGCCAATTGCTCGGTCTGCTGCACATTGAGAATGGAAGCGGGAATTAATTCTCCCGCGATGCTGGTGAGCAGCAGACGCACGATGAAGAAGATCAGCGCACCGAGCAGCGGGCCGAAGATGGTGGCCGCACCACCGAGCAACACAATCATCCAGAGGTTAAACGTGGTGAGCCTGCCCATTGCGTCTGGCTGCATTGCTGAGGGCATTGTCATGACAATGCCGCCGAACGCACCCATGACGCCACCGACGATCAGTGCTTGCATTTTGTAGGCGTAGCTGCTCTTGCCGAGGCTGCGAACTGCGTCCTCATCTTCGCGGATTCCCTTGAGCACACGACCCCATGGGCTGCGCATGAGGAGCCAAGCAATCAGTAAGAAGAGGGCAACGAGGCCCCACGCCACGATACGGATCCACCAGTCATCGGCGCCGGTGTTGGAATAGGTAATTCCAAGGATCGTGGTCTTCCCCTCGGGCAGAGGGGGAAGTTTCGCTAAACACTGGTCGGTACAGTGACCCGTGCAAACCGGTAGGGCCGCCCGTGATGTCCTGCAAGCTGGCCATGCGAAGCACCATGCGCAGGATCTCGGCTGCGGCAATGGTCACGATTGCGAGGTAGTCACCCCGCAACTTGAGTGTTGGGATACCGAGGATGAGCGCAAATATGACCGCGGCTACGACGGAAACGAGGATCGCGGGCCAAAACCCCAGCCCAAAGTAAGACACGGAAACACCGAAACCATACGCGCCGACGAGCATAAAGCCCGCCTGGCCGAAGTTCATGAGGCCGGTGAAACCAAAGTGTATGTTGAGGCCAATCGCAGCGAGCGCGAATGCGGCCGTGGTCGGGGACAGCGCGGTTTGTAGAACGCTGACGAGGAGTCCACTCCAGAAATCCATGATCTACTCCTAACCGATTCGCTCTTTGCGACCGAAGATGCCCTGCGGTCGAACTAGCAAGATCAAAATGAGAACGAACAGGGCCGTTGCGAACTTCAGATCGCCCGGCAGCCACAGGTTCGTGAGTTCAACCATCATGCCGACGATCATGGAACCAACGAACGCCCCAAACGCTGTTCCGAGGCCTCCGAGCGTGACCGCAGCGAAGAACAGGAGCAGCAGCTGTCCGCCGGTGAACCAGTTGATGCCGTTGAATACGAGGCCAAGGAAGACGCCTGCGAGACCAGCGAGGCTGCCGCCGACAATCCATACGACGGTGATCACTCGATCCACGTCGATGCCGGAAGCCTTCGCCAGTGCCGGGTTATCGCTGATGGCACGGGTGGCACGCCCGAAGCGCGTGTACATCAGTGCGAGCCCCACGAGAATGATCGCGGCCAAGGAGATTCCCATCGCGATGTAGGACTGCACGGTCATCGTGATGCCCCAAATGGTGAACGTCGCCGGGTTCTTTGTATCGATACGGATGATGCCCGCACCCCAGAAGAACTGGAACAGGTACTGCATCACGATCGAGAGACCGATAGACACGATCATCATCTGCATGAGCGAGAGGCGACGCTTTCGTAGTGGCCGCCAAAGGCCTCGATCTTGAACCCAACCGAACACGCCCATTGCCGCAACTGTGAGCAGACCCGCTATCCAAAGGTTGCCGCTGAGCGCCATGAAACTTGCGCCCAGAAGGCCACCCATTGACACCATCTCGCCGTGAGCAAAGTTTGACAGGCCAGTGGTACCAAATATCAGGGACAGTCCGAGGGAGGCAAGCGCGATCAACAGGCCCATTCTGATGCCTGAAGCGAACTGTTGCCAGAACCTTGTCCAGGAGAACGAGGACGCGCTTTGCTTGGTTTCAGAAGCTTTGTCTCCATCTGCTGGGGGGGTGCCCGGTGTGGCATTAGCTGCATTGGGGTCGTCGGTGAGCGGGAACAGGCCGCCCGCGACACTGCCAAGCTGCACAGTGACCTCGCGGTTGTCGGCCAGCTTGAGGAACTGACCTTCGGGTAGAGAGGTCGCGTCCACAGTGACGGTGAACGTGCCACCCTTGGTCACCGCGAATGCCCAGGTTCCGTCGGAACCGGTCTCTACGGATTGATCTTCACCGCCACCGCTGAGTGTCAGCACGATTCCTTCGGCAGGGTCGCCTGTGCTGGCCTTCATCACGCCCTGAATGCAGGCGGTGCTTGCATCAGGGGCGCAGGTAGCCGCGTGAGCGGGTGTGGTGGGCAAAACGCCCATGAATAGAGCGAGTAACAAACCGAGTAGTAAAGCAACGCCAAGTGGGCGTTTGGTGCTTACCGATATGGCCGTTGTACGGGTCACGGTACCTCCAGGGGTATCGCCCCGGAGCTTCCTTGCCCCGGCGCTTGAACCCCTTGATAGTAGCGGAGACTGAGAGGCAGATGTGTCGTTTTTCGGGTTTAGATCGCCGTTCGTAACCAAACCATGATCAATTCTTGAGGTTGTCGACAATAATCTGAAATATCTTCGCTGGGTTTGGAAGCGTTGAAGCGCTGCGGCCTCTAAGCTTGTGAGCATGGCTGAGCGTTCCTGGTCGTTTTCCAATGTGTTCCGAAATGTCTTCGGCGGCGGTGAGCCGATCTCTGAAGACACTTGGGACGAGCTCGAAACAGCGCTTCTTGGGGCCGACTTCGGTCCTGACCTTACCGACCAGATTCTTGACCAGTTGCGTGAAGACGTTGAGCGACACCGAGTCACCGAAGTAAAAGAGCTTCGCCGAATGCTTCGTGAGCTACTTGAGGAACGTCTAGCGGCGTTTGACCCGACCCTGAAGCTCTCTGATCGGCCTGCCGTGATCCTCGTCGTAGGAGTCAACGGTGTTGGCAAGACGACAACGATCGGAAAATTTGCGAACTATCTGCGTAGTTTCGACAAGCGCGTGCTCGTAGGCGCTGCCGACACCTTTCGTGCTGCAGCCGTGGAGCAGCTTGCTACCTGGGCGGAGCGTGCTGGCGCCAGCATTGTGAAGCCGCAGCAGCAAGGTCAGGATCCCGCGTCGGTCGCGTTTCAGACCGTTGAGCGGGCGACCAACGAGGGCTTTGACATCGCGATCATTGATACCGCGGGCAGGCTGCAGACGAAGGGCGGGCTCATGGACGAGCTCACCAAAGTGCGGCGCGTGATTGAAAAGCAGGCACCAATTGCTGAGGTGCTGCTTGTGCTCGACGCGACAACGGGCCAGAACGGCCTCGCGCAGGCTGAGGCCTTTATCGAGCATGCGGGAGTGACCGGGCTCGTGCTGACGAAACTTGATGGTTCGGCCAAGGGCGGCTTTGTGCTTGCCGTGCAGCAGAAGACCGGCTTGCCCATCAAGCTTGTCGGCCAGGGTGAAGGGATCGGCGATCTGACTGGCTTCACGCCTCACGTGTTTGCGCAGCAGCTCGTTGGGTGATCCTCGACTCCAGGATCTCGTGTGTGCTGCGCTCGATGAGAACGAAGTGCCGCGTGAACCAGGTGTTTCGTACCGCACTCCCGCGCTGGAGGAACTCCGTAATGCCGTCGATGAGGCGCTTCGAGGATCGCACAGCGACCGAATGGACGGCGACGTGTATGGGGTCGCTGCGCGGATGCTCGAGTACGACATGCTCAGCGCCCAGTTCGCGAGTCAAGTTCTTGACCGCGCGTATCAGGGGTGGACGCCGCAGCTTGGTTACGCGCTTATTCGGGCTCACCTACGCGCAAAGGACTTCTCATCAGCCCATGCCCTTGCTGAGCGCTGTGCTGTGGCATCGTCGTTCTCGTCTATGGGTTGGCGGTGTATCGGCGAATTCTTCGCGGAGCGCGCTGATGCAGAGGGTGTGTTCGCGCTGTGGCCGAAGTACGAGGCGGCGCGCGATCGCAACGGAATCGACAGGATCCGCGCGACGCTATTGCGCGAAACCGCCCGGTTTCACGGGTGGCGGGCCGCGGCAGGGTTGGCTTCACATCCGAGAATGGGGAGCAAAGCTGGGTACTCGGATCGTCTCAAAGTTGCGCTGCGTGATTACGCCGAGCAGGGGGATCCACTGGCGCTCCGGGATCTCATCGCTTCCGAGGCGGTTCTTTCCGCTGTTGAGCCGGTCGACAGGATGCACCTCCTTATTTTGGCAATACGGGCTTCAGATCGAGGGATCGTAGGTCAAGACCACGAGCTCCTCTCTGGGATTATTGACGAGATTGTTTCTCTTGATCCGTTTGCGAGTAAGCAGTTGTCACGTACCCGCGACTGGCTGCTCGTCGAATGCTGGCCCGCCATTGAGGAACAATCGACTCTGGATCGTGTCAGAGGCGCGGTGCGAGCTCCGATGTGGAAGCGGGAGTTGAAAACCCTGAAGCACGCTGAGTGACTTCAGACCGAAGCGCACCTATCAGGCGCGCCGCGACGCGGTAGGCTAGTTCGTACTATGGCTACATTCGGAAACCTGTCACAGCGGCTCACCGACACCTTCAAGAACCTTCGCTCGAAGGGCAAGCTCTCGGCGGCTGACGTTGACGGCACCGTTCGCGAGATTCGTCGCGCACTACTTGAAGCAGACGTCTCCCTTGACGTGGTGAAGGACTTCACTGGTAAAGTTCGCGAGCGCGCGCTCGGTAACGAAGTCAGCAAAGCGCTGAACCCTGCGCAGCAGGTCGTGCAAATTGTGAACGACGAGCTGGTGCAGATTCTGGGTGGCGAGCAGCGCCGCCTACAGTTTGCGAAGAACCCGCCTACTGTCATCATGCTTGCGGGCCTTCAGGGCGCAGGTAAAACGACTCTCGCGGGCAAGCTTGCGAAGTGGCTGAAGGATCAGGGTCATACACCCCTGCTCGTTGCCTGTGACCTCCAGCGCCCGAACGCAGTTACTCAGCTCAGCGTGGTGGCCGAGCAGGCTGGCGCCGCCATCTTCGCTCCCGAACCAGGCAATGGCGTGGGTGACCCGGTCAAGGTTGCGAAGGCTGGCGTGGCTGAGGCAAAGGCCAAGCAGTACGACTTCGTCATCGTCGATACGGCAGGTCGCCTCGGCGTCGACGCCGAGATGATGAAGCAGGCCAGCAACATTCGCAAGGCGATCGAGCCTGATGAGGTGCTCTTCGTCATTGACTCGCTTATCGGCCAAGACGCTGTTGCTACGGCAAAGGCATTCCAAGAGGGCGTCGACTTCACTGGCGTCGTACTGACAAAGCTTGACGGCGACCAGCGCGGCGGTGCGGCGCTCTCGATTCGTGGCACGACAGGTCGGCCGATCCTCTTCGCTTCTACCGGTGAGGGCCTAGGCGACTTCGAGCCGTTCTACCCAGACCGTATGGCGAGCCGAATTCTCGACCTTGGCGACATTCTCACCCTCATCGAGCAGGCCCAGGGGGCCTTCGACGAGGACGAGGCGCGCAAGGTCGCTGAGAAGATCGCGACCGAGTCGTTTACTCTCGACGATTTCTTGAAGCAGATGCAGCAACTGCGCGGTGCGGGATCCATCAAGAAGATGATGGGCATGCTTCCGGGCATGGGCAAGATGAAGGAGCAGCTCGAGAACTTTGACGAGCGCGAGATTATTCGCACCGAGGCCATTATTCAGTCGATGACTAAGGCCGAGCGCTCGAATCCGAAGGTGTTGAACGGTTCGCGTCGCCTTCGTATTGCGAAGGGATCGGGCACTACCGTCACTGAGGTGAACTCTCTCGTGCAGCGGTTCGAGCAAGCCGCCAAGATGATGAAGACCGTTGCGAAGGGCGGCATGCCGCAGATTCCCGGGATGGGCCCAATGCCCGGTATGGGTGGCGGCTACGCGAGCAAGAAGAAGCAGCAAGTGAAGGGCAAGGGTGCGAAGCGCTCTGGCAACCCCGCTAAGCGCGCGATCGAGGCCGCTGGTGGCGCGCCTGCTCCGGCTGCGGGCGGATCAGGTTTCGGACTGGGCGCCGGTGCTGACGGAAGCGCAGCTGCTGGAACTCAGCCGAGCGATGCCGATCTCGCGAAACTCCAGCAGATGTTGGGCGGACGAGGCTAAGAAACCTACGCATCGCGTGGGTTCGCCTCGTCCGCGCGCCTCACTAGGCGCGGGCTAAGAAACCTACGCATCGCGTGGAGGCGGATCCTCAGTTTTCGTCGATGCCGGCATTGAACTCGGCAATGAGGGAATCGACAACAGAAACTAGCGACGAGGATCCGGCGGCTGCGCCGCCGAACTCCTCGTATAGGTGAAGTTGATGTTCGGCGCTTGTGCCCCCACCCAATAGCAGCGCGACGTGGGCGAGTTCGGCTTCGCAACCTAGCTCTGTCGCGACCGGCGAGAGCTTTGCAAGTAGCTGATTGATCTCGTCACGTAACGGAACCTGGGTGCCTTCGTTGTCGATAATGATTTCGGCGTCGAGCCCGTAGCGGGCCGCACGCCACTTGTTCTCGCGCACAAACCATGGCTTGAGGCGGGGGAGAGGCGCGCCTTGGTCGGCTTGCTGTTGGTAATACTCGGCAAGGCACTGCGCAAGTGCTGCAAGCCCGCCAATGTTTTCGATGGTCGATGCGCCGTCGCAGAATCGCACTTCGAGGGTACCCCAGCGAGGTGCGGGCCGAATGTCCCATCTAGCCTCGGTGGGTTCTGCGATGATTCCAGTTTTTGCCAGGTCTTCGAGTACGTGTTCTACATCGGCCCAGCTTTCGACTTCCCACGGCAAACCTGCGGTCGGCAGCTGTTGATATCGAAGGGTGCGGTTTGAGGCGTATCCGGTGGCTTCGCCGGCCCAGAACGGGCTTGATGCTGAGAGCGCGAGGAAGTGCGGCAGGTGCGCGAGTAGGGCGTGCATGATCGGGACCACGCGATCCTCTCGATCAATGCCGATGTGAATGTGTACGCCCCAGATCAGCATGTTGCGGCCCCACCATCGGTACTTTTCGATGAATCGGTCGTAGCGTTCGTTCTCGGTGACGAGCTGCCGGTCCCAGCGGCTAAACGGATGGCTTCCCGAGCCGATGAACTCTGCCCCGTGTGCTCGGGCGTGCTCGCGTGCGATGATTGCGAGTTCGCGCAGGTCGGCCGTTGCTTCGGCTACGCGGCGGTGCGGCGCGCTTACGAGCTCGATCGTGTTTTGTAGGAGTTCCCCTGTGAAATGGGGAAAGCGCGAGGTTGGGTGGCTTTTCTGAAGTTCGGGGAGGATCTCGAGCGCGACATTCTTGAGTTCTCTCGTATGCGCATCGACGAGCGCAAGCTCCCATTCGAGGCCGAGTGACGAGCGTGGTGACGGGGCGAATGCGATCGACATTATGAGGGCTCCTCCAGATCGCTGGTGTGACTACTGAGCATCATAATCCTGCCAATCGACAAGGTCGAAACCTATTTGTAATATTTCTGTGTTCACGATTTGATCAATGCAATGTACCATTGCACATGGCGGAGGTGGTGACCATGTGCACTTCCGAACTCCTTTCGCACCCGGCGATTGGGAAAACTCAACGAATCAAAGGTGACTCAATGACTCGAAAACTGCTCTATACGACCACTGCACTTGCCGCAGCAGCAGCGCTGGCGCTGAGCGGCTGCTCCACCAGTGGTGGCGCAGCCGGCGGTGACGCCGGCGAGCCCCAGACCGGTGGCACGCTGAAGGTCCTCGCAAATGGCGACGTAGACCGCATTGATCCTCAGCTGACGGCCTACGTGCCCGTGAACAACGTAGTGCGTGTGCTCACCCGCTCGGTGCTCAGCTATGTTTCATCGAACGACACTGAAGAGCGCATTCAGCTCACCGGCGACTTGGCCGAAGAAGTACCTACACCCAGCGAAGATGGGTTGACCTATGAGATCAAGCTGCGCGAAGGCAGCACCTGGGATGCCCCGGATGGATCGCGCGCGATTGTGTCTGAGGACTTTGAGCGTGGCATCAAGCGCATCTGTAACCCGCACATTGGTGCGGCACTCGGTGGATACTTCATCAACCTCATCGAAGGTATGCCTGAGTTCTGTGACGGCTTCGCCACTGTAGCTCCCGAGCCCGCAGCGATGAAGGAATACATCGAGCAGAACGATATTTCAGGTATCGAGACTCCCGATGAGAAGACCGTAGTCTTCAAACTCACCGAGCCGGCTTCAGACTTCACCTCGATGCTGAGCCTGCCGACCGCGAACCCTGCTCCGATCGAGGCACTCGATTACCTGCCGGATTCACCTGAGTACCGCGCAAACTTTGTGTCTTCAGGCCCATACAAGATTGCCGAGCACACCCCTGACGTGAAGCTCAAGCTCGTACGCAACGAGTCGTGGAAGGCTGAGAGCGATCCGCTGCGCAAGGCTTACGTCGACGAGATCGAGATGACCATGGGCGTCGAAGGTGACGCAGCGATGCAGCAGCTGCAGGCAGGCTCTGCCGACGTGCTCTTCGATATTCAGCCAAGCCCAGCGAACATTCAACAGCTCGTGGCAGCTAACGACTCGAAGTTCACCACCATGGAAAACGGTGGCATTGATCAGTTCATGTGGATCAATACCAAGACCAGCAACAACAACAGCGCGCTCCAGAAGCTCGAAGTTCGTCAGGCACTGCAGTATGCGATCGACAAGCCAGCGGTCCAGCAGGTTATGGGTGGCGCGGACATCGCGACTGTTACTAACGGCATCTTCGGCCCTGGTATCAACGGATTCAAGCCGTTCTCGCAGTTCGGCGATGAGAGCGGCAAGGCGGACACTGAAAAGGCAAAGGCACTGCTCGCAGAAGCTGGCGTAACCGACCTCACCCTGAAGTTCCCCTACCGCAACCTCGGCACCCAGCCCGACATCGCCCAGACCGTTCAGGCAAGTCTTGAAGCAGCCGGTATCAAGGTGGAGCTGTTCCCAGTGCCCCCTACTGACTACTACGCAAACTTCATGACGAACCCTGAGAACGCGTCGAACGGCGAGTGGGACATCGCGCTCGTTGGCTGGTCACCTGACTGGGTAGGCGGTGCTGCACGTAGCGTCTTCCAGCCTCAGTTCACCTTCGACGGCACGCCGCAGGCTTACAACTACGTTGACTACAACAACGAAGAGGCAAACGCTCTTGCGGCTGAGGCTCTTGCGGCTGCGACTCCTGAAGAGGCCGCAGACCTCTGGAACCAGGTAGATCAGACCGTTATGGCTGATTCACCGATCGTCAGCATCGTTGCCCGTAAGAAGGCGAACTACCATTCCGACCGCGTGCAGAACTTTGAGATCTACGCGCTGGCTCAGAACGGTGACTGGGCAAACGTCTGGCTGAACAAGTAGTCAGATCCGCTTGACTGCGTGGTGGTGCGCCCTACCTGGGCCACCACCACGCTCCAGTGAGAATTATTAGAACCAATGAGGAGCTGCTGATGTCCATCCTTGAGGTGCGCGATCTTGTGGTCGACATCCCCACCGAAGACGGCCCGGTACATGCCGTGAAAAATGTCTCCTTTGATGTGCGTGAGGGTGAATTCTTCGGCATCGTCGGGGAGTCAGGTTCGGGCAAGTCAGTGCTCGTTCAATCCGCGATGGGGCTTATCCCCAACGCCAAGACCTCGGGCGAGGTGATCTTCAAGGGCGAGAACCTTCTCAGGTTGAGTGGCGAGCAGTTGCGGCGCAAGCGTGGCAAGGAGATCAGCATGGTCTTCCAAGACCCGCTGTCGAGTCTGCACCCGCAATACTCAATCGGCTGGCAGATCGTCGAGCAGATTCGAGCCCATGAAAAGGTTTCGAAAGAAGCCGCAAAAGCTCGTGCGATCGAACTGCTCGGCAAAGTGCATATTCCCGATCCTGCATCACGTTTCGATGCGTACCCCCACCAGTTTTCAGGCGGCATGCGCCAGCGCGTCATGATCGCCATGAGTCTGTCACTTGGTCCCTCGCTCATCATCGCTGATGAGCCGACGACCGCTCTGGACTCGACAGTGCAAGCGCAGATCCTCGATCTGCTCGCTGAAATGCAGCAGGATATGGGTGCCACAGTGCTCATGATCAGTCATGATCTCGGTGTGATGGCGAGCGTCGCCGACCGAGTTATGGTGATGTACCAGGGCAATCAGATGGAGATCGGCGAGAGCGCGGAAGTGTTCTCGAATCCCCAAGATCCATACACGATGGCGTCGAACCTGCTTACCGACGGCAGCTTCACCTACACGCCGGACGCGGGCTTCGTGGGCAGCGAGGTGCTGACCTACACCGTCAGCGACGGCATCACCACGCGCACCGGCACGGTGACGATCGTGGTGGAGAACGAGGCGCCGGCGGTGCAGGACGAGACCTACACGGTCCATGCCGGCGACGTGCTGGCGGTGGGCGCGGCGGCGGGCCTGCTCGCCAACGACTCCGACCTCGACGGCGACGCGCTGCAGGTGGTGAACTTCACGCCACCCTCGAACGGCACCATGAACCTGCTCACCGACGGCAGCTTCACCTACACGCCGGATGCGGGCTTCGTGGGCAGCGAGGTGCTGACCTACACCGTCAGCGACGGCATCACCACGCGCACCGGCACGGTGACGATCGTGGTGGAGAACGAGGCGCCGGTGGTGCAGGACGAGACCTACACGGTCCATACCGGCAACGTGCTGACGGTGGGCGCGGCGGCGGGTCTGCTCGCCAACGACTCCGACCTGGACGGCGACGCGCTGCAGGTGCTGAACTTCACGCCACCCTCCAACGGCACCATGAACCTGCTCACCGACGGCAGCTTCACCTACACGCCGGATGCGGGCTTCGTGGGCAGTGAGGTGCTGACCTACACGGTGAGCGATGGACCAATCACCTCGACCGGCGAGGTCACCATCAACGTGACCCCCACCGTCGAGCCGACGATCATCCGCATCGGTGATGCCACGGGTATCGCCTCGCCGGTCAATCCTCACGTATGGGCGCCGTTCTGGACCGATGCGGCGGTGGACATCACGCACAAGGCGGCTTACACCAACGCGGCCGAGAGCTGGACGCCGGTGCTGCTGACGGCCTCGGGTTCAGCCGTGCTGTCCGGGGGCGATCTCAACGGGGGCGATCTGGGCGTGAGCGGAAGGGCGCTGGCGACGAGCACGGTCGCGCAAGAAATCTCGGGAGCAGAGGCATTGCGTTTCGACCTCGAGAGTCCGGCCGCACGCGCGACGGTGGATCTGACCCGCCTATTCGTCGGCGACGATGGCAATGCGTCCGGCTTCGTCGAGGCAGGGCGGCTGCAGGCACTCGACAACTCGGGGAACGTGGTGGCGGAGATCGGCTTCGTGGCGGATCGCAGCGATGGCACGAAAGACCGTGACCTTGTCCCACGCGGCGGGATTCAGTTCCTTGGTCGTCACCGCGGGTGCTTACGATGGCAGCGACTTCGTATTCGGTGCCTATGCGGAGGGCGATGGCAGTTTCGGGGCTGCGCCGTATAACGACGGCAGCTGGCATGGGAGCGATTTCCTGGTCGACTCGGTCGAGTTCGAGCTCGTGCCCTTGATCGGCGTGGTGCCGGACGCGGGCGGCTGATCCCTGCGCACATTGCTCCCGCTCTGCGAGAACAGTCGCGGGCAAGGTGTCGGGTTTTTTTACAGCACCTGTTGTTTGTTTGTTCAAGCTATTGATGAATAACGGAAATTATGTCGGGCATCGTAATTGCTTTACCGTACACCACGGTAATCCGGTTCCGACATGAGAGGTGATGTGATGAAGACGATGGGCAGCGGAAAACTTGTTTCGGGGGGGCCTCCCTGCCGCCCTGATGCTTGGTGCAGGGGTGGCAAGTGCGGCAGTGCTCTATGAGCAGGAGCCCAGCGACGGCGGTGACTCGTATTACGCCGCGCCTTCGGTCGGACAGCAGCTTGTCGACGATTTCGCGCTGACATTCACCGCAGACGTCGAGCAGATCTCGTGGTGGGGGCGATGATGCGAATATCGATGCGGGAGATGACAGTTTTCGCGTCCGCCTCTATGGCAATGTCGCGGCGAGCGGCAGCGTGCTTCACGAGTTCAACTCGGCAAGCGCGACGCGGACGGACGGCGCTTTTGGATAGCGTGCAGAACGCGATCTACAAGTACACGTTTGCCTTGCCTACGCCCGTTCAGCTGGGGATGGGGTCGTATTTCCTGTTCGTAGAGAACCTCGGTTCGTCGGACTGGGTCTGGGTGACCAGTGCTACGGGCGGCAACGGGCTTTGGTTCCGTGACGCGGAGGGGAACAACTGGTTGTCCTTCGATCAGAACCTGGCCATGCAGATCGAGGGGAGCAGGGTGACGACACCGGTCCCCGAGCCGGGGACGCTCGCGCTGCTCGGTCTCGCCGGCATCGGTGGTCTGCTCGCGCGTCGTCGCCGTCGTTGAGGTGCTGCACCCGACTCCGATCGTTGAGATCGGAGCGGAGAGTTCGCGCCTTGCGGCGCTTCTAGTCCACCCCCCCGGGCGGAGACGGTTCATGCAGGAGCGCCGCAGGGCGCCAATGCGGCGGCTGAACGGGCGCTGCACCCGTCGGAGCCGCCTGGTTCGCGGCTTGGCTCCTGCCAGAAGCCCTCGCAGCCCGAGGCTTCTTACAAGAGCGTAGCGAGCCGTGCACCCTCAGGGATGTCGCAGGAGCCCGCCGCCGCCCGTCGCCACCGCGATCGCGGCGGCGAACTCCCGCGCCGCCAGCGGCCGCCCAAACAGCGGGCCCTGCTGCAGGTGGCAGTCGAGCGCGCACAGGAAGGCCTGCTGGCCGCGGTTCTCGACCCCACGCGCATAGATCTCCAGACCGAGCGTGCCGGCGAGCGCGCCGACCGCCTCCACGATGGCCTCGCTGTCCTCGCTGCGGCCGACCCCACGGACCACCTCGGGGTCAAGCTTGAGTGCAGCGAGCGGGTAGCGGCGCAGACGCGGGATGGAGGACAGGCCGCGGCCGAAGTCGTCGATCGACAGGCGTACGCCGGCCGCGGCGATGCGCTCGAGGGTTCCGGCGAGCGCAGGGCTGTCGAGCGCGAGCACCCTTTCGTCGAGGTCGAGCTCGAGGCGATCCGGCTTCAGTCCGGCGCTGCGCAGGGATGTCGCGACGCGGGCGGCGAAATCGCCGCGGATCAGTTGTTCCACCGAGACATTCACCGTGAGGCGAAGACGCCCGCCATCGTTCGTCGGAGGCCAGTCGGCGGCATGCCGGCAGGCGGTGGCAAGCACCCAGTCGCCGACGTCGGCGAGCAGGCGAGGGTCGCCGACCGCGCCCATGAACTGCCGATAGGGTAGCAGGCCGAAGTCGGGGTGGCGCCAGCGCAGCAAGGCCTCGCCAGCACGGGGTCGGCCCGAGCGTGCGTTGACCAAGGGCTGGAAGTGCAGGCTGAGATCGTTGTTGGCGAGCGCCTGACGCAAGCCGGTCTCGAAGCCGTCTGCGCCAGCCTCATGCCACGCCGCGGCATCGAACAGGCTGCCCGGGCGCTTGAGGGTACGCCCGCCGGGATCAAGATGGGCGGCGAAGGGTGAATCCGCTGTGTCGACCATGGCGCGCCGGGCTGCGCGCGAGGCCTGTTGCTGACCGGGCTGAGCACCAGCGCATGGATGCCGGGCGCAGCCTGGGGGCGCATACGACCTTGAGCTCGCGCGTCTCGCCGCTGGGCAGCTTGAAGCAAAGCTGGCTATGGCGCTCGGCCTGGATCAGGAGTCGGGCGCGAGCGTCGAGGAATGTCTTTTCGTCGGCAAACAGCGTGGCCAGCGAGCGCCCCGCCAAGTGGCGATAGTCGCGCTCCAGCAAGCGACAGGCGGCGCTGTTGGCGTCGAGGATGAGCTTCGTCGCCGGTGATTGATGTAGCCCTTCCTCGATGAGCTCGAGCAGGGCCAGATATGACCCCGGTTTCAGCGCCTTCCGACAGGTCGGCGATGAAGGGTTCGAGCGCAGAAGAAGGCAGGCCGGGCGGTCGTCCAGGAGTATTCACGGTAGGCGGTTCGTGCGCTTGTCAGAGCCAGGTGTACGGCATTGCCGGAAGAGTACTTGATCTCGCCTTGCCGCCGCGGGCGGAATAGGTCCTGCAACAGTGACCTATTTCCGCCCCCAGGCCGCCGAGCAGTACGGCGATGGCATGCTGTTGCCGGCGTAGTAGGTCCGGCTTGGTACTGGCGGCGAGGGTGGGCTGAACGTCGGTGACCGCTGCGGGCAGCTGGGCGGAGGTCGGTTGATAGGGTTTGGTGAAGTCGAAGCCGTCCGCTGCCACCGTGGAGCGCTGGCGGCCACGGGCGGTGGGTGCCGAGGACTGGCGTGGGGCGGTGGAGCGCGGCGGCCGTGCAGTTTCGGCTGCGGTTGCAGGTGGAGTCGCAGACGGGCTTGCAGATGAGGCAGCAGCTCCCGAGCGGCGACCACGCCGAACGGCTGCCCGCTTCGAAAAACTCGGGCTCGGGATCGAAACCGGGAACGACTTCCTGCGGAATTTCGAGCTTGATCAGCTTCTGAATCTCGGCCAGCCAGTGCTTTTCTTCGGTGCACACCAGCGATATCGCGTTGCCTGGATGACCGGCGCGGCCGGTGCGCCCGATGCGGTGAACCGTAGTCTTCTGCGGTGTGCGGCAGTTCGAAGTTGATGAC
>JAUCCH010000019.1:0-10018 GCA_034676385.1 Leucobacter sp. | reverse complement strand
GGCAATAAATCGAAGGTGATCATCGAGCACGTTACCTCAAGCAAAGTGCTCATCAAGCTCTCAAACCTTGACATCGTGGGTGCCCTTGTTGCGGAGCTCTCGGAGGCAGGTGCTGAGACCAATGTGAGCTGGGCGTTGACCGACGCCTCGAAGCGTGCGCACGAGCGTACTGCGCGTAAGGGTGCGGTCGGAACTGCGCGTGCGATTGCCGATGACTATGCGGACGCGCTGGGCGAAAAGATCGTCCGGGTCGTGAGCATCTCGGATTCTTCCGGGGGCTATGGTGGCCCGATGCAGGCACGATTTGCCTCGGATTCGGCCGGTGGCGGCGCAGAAGTCACTGTCGCCGAGATTACCGTGAGCGCCACGGTTCAGGGCGTATTTGAGAGCGCATAAGGCTCGACATTCGAAGAGGCTTCGGCCTCGATTCGCATTGAGTCAAGGTTTCTAATAAACTTTCCCGCGGAGACGTGTCCGAGCGGCCGAAGGTGCAACACTCGAAATGTTGTGTAGGCAACCCCTACCGTGGGTTCAAATCCCACCGTCTCCGCCACTGAAAACCCCCGCAGATTCCTTGGAACCATTGAGATCGCGGGGGTTTTCGTTTGCTTGAAAATTCGCCCGTGGCCCCATTCGGGCCACATCTGCTTGAGTCCATCGAGCCAAACGGTGCAGCGGAAGTGCAGCTGTGCCGAGGGTGAGTTGATTGAGGCGGTCTGCTGGCTCAGTAGGCGCGGGTAGACTGAGCTCAGCCATCTTCATCTACTCGCCTAGGTGGAATGGTTAGACCCTGACCGGACGATACTAGAGCCCGGTTGGGGTCGCTTTATTTTTTGGCGAGGCTCGCGCAGGCACTTCGCGAGCCTTCCCCCGATCCGCGACGCTGCATTGATCGGGGTGACTCGCCTCAGCGCGAGCTAGCGCCAGTAGTTGTTCGCTGCCGCAACGGTTTGAAAGTTAATTGCCACGACCTGTGATGCTGCCGTCAAACTGTCTGCGTTCTCCGCGTAGACGGGGCGCAGCTTGTGCAGCACCTCCATGTTTGGCTGGGTGGTTTTCACGCCCATGCGCGACATCTTCACGGCGAGCTGGAAGCCGTCCTCTGGGGTTGCGGTGATGAGGGTGGTGAGCCACGAATCGGACATGATGATCCTCCAGGTGAAAAATTGGTTGTGCGCAATTAAGTTGCGTACAATTCATTATATGACTGGGGCAGAAATTACCAACTGAGTCTTCAGCGAAATGCGTAAGAATTGGAAATCATGAGTGCTCACCCAAATGCAGTCGCAGTAGACGACCAGCTTTGCTTTCAGCTCTATGCAACCTCGCGCGCGGTCTCGGGTGCGTACCGGGCTGGGTTAGCGGATCTCGGCCTTACCTACCCGCAGTACCTAACTTTGCTTGCGGTGCTCGAGCAAGACGGGCGCACGGTCAGCGAACTCTGCGACGTGCTCGACCTCGACTCAGGCACGGTCTCGCCAATTCTTGGGCGACTCCAGGGGGAGGGATTAGTAACCAAGGTTCGCGAAGGTGCTGACGGAAGAACGGTACGTGTTTTCCGTACAGAGGCCGGGGCTGAGCTGGGGCAGCAAGTTGCGCCCGTACGGGCGAGCGTGGAGGACGCGACCGGGCTTTCGTCCGCTGAGTTTGCTCAGCTGCGAGGCCTGCTGCAACAAGTGCGGCGCAACCTGAAGGATTCGAGCCCGGAATGACTGCGGGTAGCGGCCTTGCGGCGATGAGAGACGCAAAATAGACGCAAAAGGCGGGTTGCAGAGCAATGTGAACTCTGCAACCCGCCTACCTGCGTTGCCTCGACCAGCTAAGGCCTCGCGACCGTAGTCGAACCTACGGTGACGGCCTAGCGGAACGCCGACTCGCCGGTCAGCACCTGTCCGAGCACGAGCGTGTGCATCTCGACAGTGCCCTCATAGGTGAGCACCGATTCGAGGTTGTTCTGGTGGCGAATTACCGGGTATTCAAGCGAGATGCCGTTTGCGCCGAGGATCGTGCGCGCGGTGCGACAGATCTCGATGGCCTCGCGCACGTTGTTGAGTTTGCCGATGCTGACCTGCTCGGGGCGCAGTGTGTTGGCATCCTTGCGGCGACCGAGGTGCACGGCCAGCAAGTAGCCCTTCACGTATTCGACGGTCATGTCTGCAAGCTTCTGCTGGGTGAGCTGGAAGCCGCCGATCGGCCGACCGAACTGCACGCGATCCATCGAGTAGCGACGAGCCGCTTCGAGGCTTGAGCGGGCTGCACCCATTGAACCCCAGACGATGCCGTAGCGTGCCTCGTTGAGGCATGACAGTGGGCCCTTGAGTCCGCGAGCCTCGGGCAGCATGGCAGAAGCGGGCAGCCGCACGCCATCGAGCACGAGTTCGCCAGTGGCCGAGGCGCGCAGCGACATCTTGTGCTTGATCTCGGGGGCAGAGAAGCCTGGGGTGTCTGTTGGTACCACGAAGCCGCGAACGCCTTCATCAGTCTGCGCCCACACGACTGCAACGTCTGCGTAGGGGGCGTTCGAGATCCACATCTTGCGGCCATCGAGGATCCAGTCAGATCCATCGCGACGCGCGCGGGTCTGCATTGCGCCGGGGTCTGAGCCGACGTCGGGCTCGGTCAGGCCGAAGCAGCCGATCGCGTCACCAGCGGCCATGCGGGGCAGCCACTCGTTCTTCTGATCCTCGGAGCCCCAACGCCAAATTGCAAACATCGCTAGCGAACCCTGCACGGATACCAGCGAGCGCAGGCCCGAGTCGGTGGCCTCGATTTCGAGGCAGGCGACACCGTATTCGGTGGCGGTCATACCGGCGCAGCCGTAGCCCTCGAGGTGCATGCCGAGCACGCCAAGCGAGCCGAGCTCCTTGGTGAGCTCGCGAATATTAGGGATGCCGCCCTGCTCGAACCAGTCTGCGATGAATGGCTCGGCTACGACGTCGAGCGTCTGGCGGACCGCACCGCGGATGGCCTTCTCGTCTTCGGTGAGCAGGTCGTCTAGCCCAGCCGGATCGGTCGGGTCGAGCGCGGGGAGCTTGGTGGGGTCGAAGTGGCTCATGATTCCTCCTGTAGAAGCCAGTCGCGCACGGATTGGCTGTGTTCGCCAAGGCGCGGCGGGGCGCTGTATCTTTCGATGGGTGTGTCTGAATAAGTGATCGGGTTGCGCACCTGCGCTGGTTGCCCATGGCCGACCTCAACGAGTGGGTCGAGTCCGAGCTCGGTCGCGAGTGCGAAGCCGTCGGCGATGCTACCGACGTTGCCGGCTGGTACCCCAACTGCAAGCAGCTGTTTGACCCAGGCTGCGGCTTCGTCGCGGGCGAGCAGTTTGCCAAGTGCCTCGGCGAGTGCCGGTCGGTTTTGTACTCGGGCCGAGTTCGTGGCGAAGCGCTCGTCATCGGCCAGCGATTCGTTACCGATGGTAGCGACAAGCTTGCGGAACTGGCCGTCGTTGCCGCACGCAATTGCGATGGGTCCGTCGGCGCAGGGGAGTAACTCGTACGGCGCGATAGACGGGTGGGCGTTGCCTAAGCGGCCCGGCGCGTTGCCGGTCGCAAGGAAGCTTGAGGCCTGGTTGACCAGGGACGCGAGCAGACTTGAGAGCAAGTTGACCTCGACGTGCTGGCCGCGACCCGTCGCGTTCCGCGCGTGCAGAGCGGCAAGAATGCCGACGGTGGCGTCTTTGCCCGTGAGTACGTCGACGAGCGCGACGCCCGACTTCATGGGTGTGCCGCCGACTGAGTCGGGGTCACCGGTGATTGACATGAGGCCGCCTACCGCCTGCACCAGAAAGTCATAGCCTGGCATGTGCGCGCCGCCGCCGCTGCCGAAGCCACTAATGGAGCAGTACACGGCTCCGGGATTCGCAGCGTTCACGGAAGAGAAGTCCAAGCCGAATCGCGCGAGGGCTCCGGGCCGAAAATTCTCAACGAAGACGTCTGCCCGTCTCGCGAGTTCGTGTGCAAGTTTTAGGTCTTCAGGATCGCCAAGGTCAAGGGTGACCGATTCCTTGTTGCGGTTCGCGCTCTCGAAGTAGGCGGCACTATTGTCTGTCCACGGCGGCCCCCACGAACGAGTATCGTCGCCGGCGCCCGGGCGTTCCACCTTGATGACGCGCGCGCCAAGATCGGCAAGCGTGGTTGTCGCGTAGGGCCCAGCAAGCACACGGCTGAAGTCGGCGACAACGATGCCGTCAAGTGGGAGGGTCATGGTAAACAGTCTCCACCAAGTGGTGAATGATGTGAAGTACCGAATTCGGTGCTCAAAAATACCTTTTGGGTATCGAGCATTGGGTGCTGAAAATTCGGGTGTTGAACCCCTACAGTGGCGAGGATGCCCGCGCGATCTCAATCAGGGCGGCAAGCGCGGGGCTCACCTCATTGCGCCGCCACGCCAGTCGTACTTCGACTTCGCCGAGGCTCGGTGAAGGTGGGCGAAATGCGACGGCATGCACCGGAACGTTTTCCTTCACCCCGGAAAAGATCAACGCAATTCCGATCCCAGCGTCGACCATAAGCAATTGAGTGGCTGAGTCGGCCGCGGTCTCCACGATGCGTGGCACAAACTGACCCCGCTGCGCGAATTCATGCAGGCGGCTCGAGAGGGTGGCTCCGCTACCGCCTGGCAGCACAATCCATGGTTCTTGGGCAACATCCATTGCCGCAATCGACTTTTGGGAGGTCAGGCGATGATGCTTGGGAAGCGCGAGCAGCAACTGTTCCCGGGCAACAACGCACGAGTCGATTTCGGGTGGCAGCACATCCCATCGGCCAACCACCGCATCAAGGGCCCCCGACTTCAGCCGTTCAAGACCAGGTTGGGACAATTGCGCTCCCTGGAGCGCAATTGTGAGGTCTGGCCGATCCTCGTGAACATCTCGAACCAACTTGCTCACGATCGAATTGACCGATGCTCCCGAGAATCCAAGGCGCACGCGACCGGTTTCGCCGCGCTGTACCCGCCGCACGAGGTGCACCATGCGCTCGGATTGCATGACGAGTTCGCGCGCCGGCTCGACGAGGGCCTCGCCAATAGGTGTGAGCGACACGCTGCGTGGGCTGCGCACGAATAGCTCAGCGCCGAGTTCATTTTCGAGCGCTCGAATCATGCGGCTTAGCGGTGGCTGCGCGATGTGCAGGCGCTCGGCCGCGCGGCCAAAGTGCAGTTCTTCAGCTACTGCGAGAAACGCTCGTGCTCTATTGATCTCCATCGTTTCGAGGATACCGGCGTTGCCGAGAATCCGCCGGGAGCTTGGCTGGATGGTGGGGGAGTCCGAGGTCGCGCCCCTACGATTGGACGTATGAACTGCCCAACAGACGGAACCACGCTACTCATGAGCGAGCGCAACGGCATCGAGATTGACTATTGCCCAGAGTGTCGGGGTATCTGGCTTGACCGCGGTGAGCTCGACAAGATTCTTGAACGAGTGCAACCCGAAGGGTCAGTGGCTGCTCCCGCGCAACGTGCTGCCGCGCCGCAGGGCTATTCGGAGCCACGTTACGAGGAACGGCGGGATCAACGTTACGACGAAAGGCGCGACTCAAAGTATGTTGATCCTCGATATCGGAAAAAGAAGAGCCCTTTCGAGTTTCTCGGTGACCTCTTCGAATAGGCATGAACATTCGTAGACCCGCCGCGTCACTTGGTGCGCGTCTTGCGGCGAGATGCTCGGGCATGCAGCCGCCTACCGCAAGGGTTTTTTGCTCCCGCTAGGCTAGGGGAATGGCGACCACAACGAAGCAGCCTGCACGGCGTGAGGGTTTCGGCTCGAGAAACGTATTCATCCTCGCGGCCATCGGTTCTGCCGTTGGCCTTGGAAACATCTGGCGATTCCCGTACGTCGCGTACGAAGGTGGCGGTGGAGCGTTCCTCATCCCGTATCTCTGCGCACTGCTGACCGCCGGAATCCCTCTGCTCTTCTTTGACTACGCGATTGGTCATCGTTATCGAGGATCCGCGCCACTCGCGTTCCGCCGCATGAGTCGGGCCGCTGAGCCACTCGGTTGGTGGCAGGTGCTGATCTGCGTAGTGATCTCGGTCTATTACGCCGTCATTATCGCGTGGGCTGCCATGTACACCTGGTTCTCGGCCCAGCTCACCTGGGGCAAGGGCAACGAGAACGACTTCTTCTTCACCGATTTCCTCCAAATGGGCGACGTGGGCGCAGACGGGGTCTCGACCGAGTTTGTTCCTCAAGTGGGTGTGCCGCTTATCGTGGTGTGGGTCGTCGTGATCATCATCATGTCGCTCGGTGTGAAGCGCGGCATTGGCGCGGCGAACACCGTGCTCATGCCACTACTTACGATCATGTTTGTGGTACTCGTCGTGCAGTCGTTGTTCCTGCCGGGTGCGATGGACGGCCTGAACGCCTTCTTTAGTCCGAATTGGGAGGCGCTCGCTAACCCAGGTGTGTGGGCGGCCGCCTACGGACACATCTTCTTCTCACTTTCGGTGGCGTTCGGAATCATGGTGACGTATTCCTCCTACCTCAAGCGCAAGACCGATCTCACTGGCTCCGGCCTGGTGGTGGCGTTCGCAAACTCGTCGTTCGAGATCCTCGCTGGTATTGGTGTCTTTTCTGCACTCGGATTCATGGCAGCGGCCCAGGGCACAGACGTTGCTGGGGTCGCGACCTCCGGGATCGGACTTGCGTTCGTCGCGTTCCCGACAATCGTGTCGAACGCGGCGGGTGGATCAATCATCGGTGTGCTCTTCTTCGGCGCCCTGGTATTCGCGGGGATCACCTCTCTGATCTCGATCCTCGAGGTAGTCGTGGCGGCACTGCAAGACAAACTTGGCTGGGGCCGCGTTCGCACCACCCTCGTCGTCACGGTGCCACTCACCATCATTTCAATGGCACTGTTCTCGACCACCACAGCGCTCGCGGTGCTCGATACCGCCGACGCGTTCGTGAATGCGTTTGGCATTATGGCGGTCGCATTTGTTGCGGTCATCATGGTCGCCTGGGTGCTGCATAAGCTACCTGAGTTGCAGGAGCATCTGAACCGGCGCTCGAGTTTCAGGATCGGCACAATCTGGCGGGTGCTTGTTGGTGTGCTCGCTCCGGTTGTGCTCGGGTACCTCCTATTTACTGAGATCTTGGCGAAGTTCAATGAGCCATACGGTGGCTACCCGATCTGGTTCATCGGAGTATTCGGTTGGGGCATGGTCATTGTGCTCATCGTTGGTGGTGTGCTGCTTTCTCTCCTGCCTTGGAGCGCCGGGTCGCACGCTAAGCAGGACCCCGAATACGACGAGTTCCTCAGCAGCGAGGCCTACCCGTCTGACCCGGAAACCGGCGCGGTGCGCCACTCTGAACAGGAGGCAACCTCATGACCCCCACGGCGATCACTATGTTGGTCATTTCGATCGTGACCGTCTGGGGCGGGTTGGTTGCGGGAATCGTGAATTTGGCCAGGCATCCGGAGCAAGAAGGGGCAGAACCGGAGCCGCCGATCGAGCTCTAGTTTCGGCCCGATGCGGGCATTTGCAGAATTAACTACACTCTCTGAGCTGAGACGTGTAAGATGCAATGTACGCACTGAAAAATTGTGCCGTTGTAAGTTCGCTAGAAATACGCGCCTTTTGAGGATTTGCGCGTTACCCCGCCGATATCGGCTTCCGCTTTCGGATAGCACCACAGGTGCTCATCCTCTGATACCACCCGCCGGCGTCGTCGACGGGCAACATATGGGATCGCTTGTACGATCCTCAACACTATGAAGGAATGACATTATGGCCACCGGCACTGTCAAATGGTTCGACTCCGGCAAGGGCTTTGGATTCATCGCTCCCGATGACGGCTCACGCGATGTTTTCGCACACTACAGCGCGATCGTAGGCTTCGGCCACCGCAACCTCGAAGAGAACCAGAAGGTTGAGTTCGAGGTTGAAGAGGGCCCCAAGGGTCCCCAGGCAGCAACCATTCGCGCGCTCTAAGTAGCACCCGAAGGAAGAGGTCGGCCAGGCATCGCGCCTGGTCGGCCTCTTTTTCTTTTCTGGAATTATTTTCGAGGATCAGGCCTGGGTGTCGCTAACCTGTGGAGTAATGCACATGTGTCTGAGTGCCCGCACGGGTGCGGGCAACGTGTGCACGTTGCGAAACGGAGTATGCGATGCGGGACACGCATGAAGTAGAAGAGCTGCGGGCGAAGATTGCTGCGCTTGAAGCTGAGAATCGCGAGCTAACGGTGTCTGCCGAGTCTGCGCCAGCGAATTCGGCAGCGACCATGCCCGCGCCGTCGAAGGCCCGCCTGCGGAGTGCTTCGGCGTTGATCCTCGTGTTAATTGCTGCCCTCCTTGCTCCTGTCGCAGTGCTCGGCAGCTGGGTGCGTGCCGAGCTCGTAGACACTGAACGCTTTGTACAGACGCTTGCGCCGCTGGCGCACAAACCTGAGATGCAGGCCTTCGTGGCGGCGGAGGTTTCTGCGGGCATCAAGCAGAGCGTAGACATCGATGGCATGGTGAGTGATGTCGTCACCGGGCTCGCAGGTACTAATCTTCCGCCCAGTGCGCAAGCAGCGCTGCCACTGCTCGAAGGAACGGCGGCAAGCGGCGTGCGTTCACTCATCGATACGGGCGTCACTACTATTGTTGAATCTTCACAGTTTGCGAGTGTGTGGGAGACCGCACTGCGAGAGTCCCATGCTCGCAGCGTCGCGATTATCCAGGGAGACCCAAACGCCATGCTGCAGCTTGGCGATGACGGTACTCTTGCACTCGATTTGCGGGCGATCACGTCGCAAGTGAGAGATGGTTTGGTGGGTCAGGGGATCGGCTTTGCCGAGCACATTCCCGAGATCGATCGAAGGATCCCGCTGGTCTCCTCTGACTCGTTTGTGCTTGTGCGAACGGTGTACCAGCTAGCCGTTAGGATTGGGTTCTGGCTGCCTTGGGTAGTGTTTGCTTCTCTCGCGGCAGGGGTGCTTATCTCTCGTAATCGAGTGCGCACACTGAAGAGAGCCGGGATGAGCATCGCAGCTTCTCTGCTAGTGGCCCTCATCGGCTTGGGCATAGGCAAGATGTTCTTCATCGGATCGGTGAGCCCCTCGATCATGCCCGCACCTACAGCTGAGGTCTTGTTTAATCAGCTCACCGAGTTGATCGTTTCGACCATGGTCGCGCTCATTGTGCTGTGTATCGCGGTGGCAATTGGCAGTTGGCTCGCTAGCCAGACAACACTCGCGGTCGCAGTGCGAAGTGCCTTCTCAAGTGGATTCGCGACAGTTCGTCGGGCAGCCGACAACCGTGGACTTGGTACCGGCGCATTCGGTGGCTTTGTTGACCGCTGGCACTCCGCAATCATGGTGGTGGCCATTTTGGCGGCTGTGCTCGCACTGTTCTTCATGCGGCCAATCACGGGGGGCGGTGTAGCCGCTGTGGTGCTCAGTCTGCTCGGCGTGCTGATTGTAGTCGAACTCATGCGCAGGCCGCCTGAGTCGAGTTAGTGCTGGGAAACGTAGAGCGCCTCGGCTGCCTTGCGGCCGAGCGCGACAGGCAGATCTTCATCACCAACATGCACGTCGAGCGACTCTGAGAACGGAGCGCCCTCCTGCACAACAAGGCGCGCGCCCAACACGATGCCACGATCCTCGAAAAATTGCAGCAGAGCCGGGTCGTCGTCGCTGATGCGTTCGACCGTTGCTGTGGTGCCGGGATTGAGCTGATTGAGCTGCACGGCTTCTGGCACGACAATCGTGCCATCGGCGAGCGGGATCGGGTCGCCGTGTGGGTCGCGGATGGGTACCCGAGCAACTCATCGATGCGTTCGATCATGAAGTCGCTTACGGCGTGCTCGAGATGCTCGGCTTCGTCGTGTACCTGGTCCCATCCGTACCCGAGCACTTTCACGAGAAATGTCTCAATGAGCCGGTGCCGGCGCACCATCGCGACCGCGTGCGAACGACCCTCGTCTGTCAACTCCACTGCCCCGTAAGGAGTGTGGGTGAGCAGCCCTTGTGCTGTCAGCCTGCGTACCGCATCGGAAACTGATGAGAGTTTGAGCTCCGTGCGTTCCGCAATCGGC
>JAUCCH010000018.1:0-5384 GCA_034676385.1 Leucobacter sp. | reverse complement strand
ACAGCAACGTGCACTAGAGCAGGATGAAGTTGCGCAGGTGCTCGCCCTGCTCAATACACCGAGACCAGCAAGGGCTCAGACCAAGTACGTAAAGGGCGTAATGACGATTAGCGCCGGCGATCGATACATGGAAGGGATTGCCGACGTGATTCTCTTGGCCGTCGATCATGTGGACCAGCTGCCGGATGGTTCATCTGACAAGTTCGTGGAAATGGCAAAGGGGCTGAACCACGGAACTTTCGAGAAAGTGACGGCTGTCCTTTCTGAACGCGGGTACAAGGTTGATTTCTCCCATTTGGTTTCTGCGTTCGAAAGCTTGGCCAGCGTGACAGAGCTGTTCGCCGACAAGCATTGCCTCGGATGGCTTCTGCGGATACTGGCGGATTGGCCGACGGATGACAACTCTGGGGTGCCTCCCGAGCCGTGGCGTTGGGGAGAAGTCTCAGAAGTTGTCTCCGTTTTACGGTGGGGTGAGTCACCGGCTGGGAGCATGAGGCAGCTCTTGGATACGCCGCAGCACCTCAAGCAGATCTGGATAAATGCCGTGGTCGATGCCTACCATCTCAACCGCGGACGCCTTTCATCGGAAGCTCGGGAGATCCTGCTTCAGGATGATGACGAGACGCTTTGGCAGATTTGTACCCCCAGGCTTACGCCGCGAGAACCGGTTCGTGCTTTGGAATGTGAAGAAGCCACCATTCTTGCGCAGTGTTTTGCGTCCAAATCCGAGGACATCGTGACCCTCACGGCCCATCTGACTATCGATACTGGCTGTGCCGGAGTTAGCGCGGTGATCGAAGCGCTCGATGTTGGCATGACATGGCAGGGACGCTTCCTCTCCACTGCCGTATCGATTGCTACCTCCGAGGTACGGGATGAACTTATCGAACGGTACATACGGTCCGGAAGCCCTCAGCGAGCAGGACTTGCACTGATCGTCGCTTCCTTGTCGGATGAGTACCCGGAACTACTACACGATTTGCGTGAGGACGAGGACGCTGCTGTCCGGTTCCAGTGCGGTGGTGATGTCCGTCTGGCGGGGGTTTGGACATGCCGCTATTGCTTCACTGAGAACCCTGTAACTCAGGATTCCTGCGAAGAGTGCCACCTCAACTGCTCATGGTTTGACTGACTTGACTTGCTTCAAGACATCGACTTCGCATTATCTCGGCGGCGTCCACGAGGGCGGATGACGCAACCACTTTTGACAAGCGCGTTGCGAACTGTCTTGGCATCGACGCCAAGCATCCTGCCAACTTCTTCTAGGGTGTGACCCGCTTCATAGAGCTCCTTTGCGCGTACGCGTTCATCCTCGTTCAGACCCGGAACTCGTAAAGAGCCTCCGGCTGAGAGCACAAGCTTGGGGGATGCTTCCTCGATGCACCCTGTGCATCGATGCAATGGCACTGACTGGCATCCCAGCCTCATAGTCAATGACCAATTGCGCACGCTGCTCGGGGCTCAATCGTGTTTGAGACTTCGCCGGATTTTTCGCGACCGAGCCTCGCGTATCATGTCTCTCCACTTGCCCGCCCCCGCGGTCCGCGCCGCTCGGAGCCCCTGAGCACACAGGAAATCAAAGATCTCAGCGCCGGGCGCTTGTTTGAGAATCGCTTGGGAAGGCCCACCACATAAAACACCAGATCATTGCTCATTTGCGGCATGGCTGGTGTTTTCTTTTTCTTCTTCAGTTTCGTAGGGGGAAGCGAACTCGATTGGTTGTCTGCCAAATAGGAAATCGAAGCTTACACCGAAGCGGTCGGTCAAGCTAACAAGTTCGTCAGCTCGCCAACTGCTACCGCCGTTGATCTTGGTGTTGAATGCAGAATGCGAAATCCCGAGGTCTTCCGCCACCTTTCTGCGGGTGAGCTTGTTGATGAATAGCAGGTGGTTGACGCGCTGTGAAATCAACTCGTCACTGCTGAAGTTTTGCTTCTCGTTGCTCATGTAGACCTGTTGCCCCCTGAGTACATGACAAATGTTGTCTGTAATTCTAACAAGATAATCTGATTTAAGCATACTGTATTGAAATCAATACAGATATGGTAACGTTCATCTCAATTGATTCATGGGCAACGCGCACCCTGCGCAGCTCTGAAGTTCTAATTGCCGAGGTCTGTGTAGAGGTGAACATGGGACGAGTAATCCGACGCGAAGTGGTCGCGATTCGATGTGAGCTGCGAACTTGCAGGGCAGTGAAATGGTTGACACCGCTATCCCTTTATGCAGATTGGCGATTGCAACAGGAGCAACTTCAGGAAGCCGTGGACCAGGGGTGGGTACTGGTGCTCACACCTCAACTGCGTAGCTACTGCCCGCAGCACACAGCGCGATCACAGGCGTGTAGTTGCCGAACCAATCGTGAGCGGCGCCACCTCTGCGTTGTGCACAGCGCCGAATCAGCGAAACTTCTTTGGTCTGCCGGGTCTCCGGCACCCGATGGTGGCGTCGGAGTTTTCTGGGTCGTGGACGACGCAGTGGCGGCATGATGAGCACCAAGCGTGACCAGTTAGGCGATGGAAAGTTGGTGTCGCTTCGCTGGCAACCAGTTGCGTTGGAACTCGTGTCGATCCGAGAGCGTCGCCGCGAAGTATCTCCAGCGCATGTTGCCGCTTTGAAATCTTCGTTCGCACTTCTCGGAGGTCAGCTCCAACTGCAGCCCATCGTGGTTGACACTGAGCTTGTGTTGATCGATGGAGCCCACCGATTGGAAGCGGCAAAGCAATCAGGATGGAGTCACATCGCGGCAGCGATCGTTTCCGGTACAGCGAAGATCGACCGGGCACTGCTCGAAGCCGAGGCAAATCGGGTTCGCCGAAGCCTCGGTGTGCTTGAGCTCGAGGAGGTTTGGCGAACCCACTATGAGCCCGGTTTGCGAGCGGCCGCGAAGCAGAGGCAGTTGGAAGGGCTTCGTCGGCGTTCTCCTTCGGTGCGCCATCCGCAGCTGGCTCCGAAAGTTGAACTTGCTGAGTCAGTTATTGGTATTTCTGATAACGAGGAATGTGAGCAGGTTGCGTCGGTTGAGTCGCTTGCTCGTGCGGCGAAGCGAATCACCGGTTACTCGCTCGACACACTGGACAAAGTTGCGCAGATTCGGGCACTTGCTACCGTCTCTGGAGTATCGGAAGAATTGCGTGGCGCTGCCGAGGCAGGCTTGGCAAGGCTTGCAGAGCCAAGAACCAGCGTTGAATCGGTGTATCGTGCGCTTCGAAACCTGCAGCAGCGGCCCCAAGGAGCCGAGATCAGCGCAGGAGATGCGCAAGCCTTGGCGAACGAGACTGCTCTAGAGAGGGTGTTATCAGAAACATCGCTGCTCTCCGAGCGTCTCAACGGCTCACTGTCTGAGCAGGTCTTTGAGGCCGCAACAGTTGGTGACGTGAACCGCGAGTTGCTTAGGGCAACACGGGTTGCTCTTACCCACTCACTTGCGGTTGTGGTGTCACTTGAATGCACGCTTGAGGCCGAGCCTACCCGGGCCCTGCAACGCATCGGTGCAGAGGTTACTCAACTGCTCGCGAAGACCTCTCGGTCGGGGCTTGATCGCTTTTCTTCCTTCCGGAAAACCAGATCTGCAAGTCGGCAAACCGCGGATCAGGTTGGCGGCCGGGCCGTGGCACACTCTGCGCGCCCTCTGTAGGTAGAGCGTCGGATCGTGCAGCAGCGTAGGCGGCGGTGGGTGTAAGTGTGAGTGCAAGCGCAGGGTTCGTGGCGGGCCATCAACGGATTGATTCGGCAGAGTTACGCTGGATGCTCGGCCAACTCGCAGAGTCTCCCGGTTTTCTTGGAAGCCTTGATGGTCACACGTTTATTCGGCAACTCGAGATGCACCTGGTACCGAGCATGATCTCTATGGCTCGGAGAATGGGGCTCCAGGGTTCTTGGGTGCACACGCACGACGTCGTGAACAGCGTGATCGTTGGGCTGTGCGAGCAAGACGGGCGGGTGGCTCGGCGCATCGCGCATGATGCACTCGACCCTTGGGACTACCTGGCGACGTGCGCTGCAGGCTGGGTCCGCGCGCTCTGGGGGACTCGGGGCATTCCCCTTGACTCCCAGGAATTTGTTGTGCCATTCGAGTCTGCCGAAGAAAGCGACCTGACCCCGATCAAAGAAGTGGCGTGCCTGACGTATGCTCTGCTGGCTCCGCATACTGAAGTGCGCTTGAGGAGGCCGCTGCTGCCATTGTTGCACTGGCTTGCGAGCAACCCGCCACAGCGCATCTCGCATGAACTTTCCGACCGCGTTTTTGCCGCTTCCAGGTTCAATGATTTCACTCATGGCCAGATTGCCGCTGCGGCGAATATCTCGTGGGGAAGTAGGCCGCGGAGAAGGGAAACCTCGCTGATGGCTGCAATACTCATCAACCCCGAGTTTCAGCCGGCTGACTCGCCCAGCCACGCGCGTGCGCTGCTGAACTATCGTCGCGCAATGCGATCGCGTTCGCTTATCGCAAGCCTTCCGCAGCTCCATGAACGTCGCGCCGCCTAAACACACCGTGGGGCGAGTGCAGCTTGATAAGCTTCCTCGCCCCACGGTGCGACGCACCCGCCCACCTAGCTGCGGCGGGTGCGTGAGTGCGCCGGCGCTATCCGGTGCACTCTCGGGTGCCGTCGCCGGAGGAGGTCCTGGTACGGGGGCGGGCCCTTACCGCTTCATCAACGACATCGTCACATCCAGTCCCAGCTCTAGTTCCAGCACCAGCACCAGCAGCTGAACGCCCCCGAACCCTCCAAGCGGAAAGCATCACTACACCGCCTGCGAAAATCAGGAGACCAGCTCCGAGTAAGACCCACGGCAGAGGGCCCGCCAGGCCGCCCTGTGACGCACCGGTCGCCGCGAGCTTGGGCTGCTCTGTGACCGCTGGCGGGCTGGGTTCACTCACCAGCGTGGTCTCGTTCTGCAGCCCGCAAATACCGGAAAGGATCAATGTCTCCGCGCCAGACTCTGGGTCGCGATGAAGCAGCGATTCGATCCACCAGTAAGTGCCGGCCCTGTCTACTTGGACTCCGGGAGAGGTGTAGCGCTCGCCGCTGTGAGGTCCGGCAGTTACGGCAATTGGTTCAGTGCGGCCGGCAAGATTCTCCATCGTGCACACCGCCTCACCGTTCAGCGCGTCTACCTCGGCCTGAGTCCAGGCAGTGTCGGTGAGCTCACCATTTTGATCGTGTTTGAGGTCGCCCGCCACCGGCGACTTGAACACCTCAAAGGTGAGTTCGGAGCCTGCTGGCACCGAGCCATCTACAATCGCGACATCGGTAATCGTGTCACCTACTGTGGCTTGTGGCTGCGCTTCCGTGCGCACCTCGGGGTGCACGATCCTCGCCGATTCTTCGGGTATGCCGAAATCGTCGCATCTTTCCTCCCAAAATCCCTGCGCACGCGGC
>JAUCCH010000017.1:0-4922 GCA_034676385.1 Leucobacter sp. | reverse complement strand
GGTGGACGTGGCCATCGACCAGGGCGGCTGCTTCGAAACCAGCCATGCCACCACCCATGACGACCCCACCTACAGCGTTGACGGCGTGGTGCACGACTGCGTGGCCAACATGCCCGGTGCGGTGTCGCGCACCGCCACCGAGGCGCTCACCGCCGCCGTAAGCCGCCCTATGCGCAGACCCTGGCCGACCAGGGCTGGCAGGCGGCGCTGCGGGCCGATCCGGGCCTGGCCATGGGGCTGACTGTGCACGCCGGCGGGCTGTACGAGCCGAACGTGGCCGAGGTGCAGGGCAAGCCGCTGGCGGTGCTGGCCGACGCGCTGGCCTGAGGCGCGCTCACCGGTCTGCCAGCTGCGCCCGCAGCAGTTCCCCCGAGCGTGGCCACGGCGCGTTCGGCGGCGTCTGACCACGGGTGGCCGGTGTTGAGGCGAATGCACCGGTTGAAACCGCGCGTGGCGGAGAAGATCGGGCCGGGGGCGATGCTGATGCCGCGCGCCAGTGCCTGGCGGTGCAGGGCGAGGGCGTTGACGCCGGGCGGCAGGGCGATCCACACGAAGTAGCCGCCGCGCGGGCTGGCCAGCTGCACGCCGGGCGGAAAATGCCGTTCGATGGCGGGAATGGCCTGCGCCGTCTGGCTGGCCAGCGCCTGGCGCAGGCTGGCCTCGTTCTGCACCTGATCGTCGTCACTGGACTTTCCGCTGCAATCGAAGGGCGACGCCGTTTGGTAGATCGCTTTGTCACCAACCTGGTGACTGGCGCGTTTTTGCTTGCGATGGTACCGCTCGTGTCACTCGGCATCACGGTTGTCTCAAACGGCATGGCCCGTATCGATGCAGAGTTCTTTAACTCTTCGATGCGTAATATCACTGGTGAAGGCGGCGGAGCACTGCACGCGATGGTCGGCACGCTGCTGATCACCCTCGCAGCGACCATCATCTCTGTGCCCCTCGGCCTCCTTACCTCGATCTACCTGGTCGAATACGGGCGCGGCAAGCTTGCAAAGACGATCACCTTCCTGGTCGACGTGATGACGGGGATTCCCTCGATCGTGGCGGGCCTCTTCGCCTACGCCGCATTCGCCCTGTTTCTCGGGCCGGGCGTACGCATGGGCATCATCGGCGCGGTATCGCTGTCCGTGCTGATGATTCCCGTGGTTGCGCGTTCGAGCGAAGAAATGCTGCGGCTCGTACCGAACGAGCTCCGTGAGGCCTCCTACGCGCTCGGTGTAGCGAAATGGCTGACGATCATGAAGGTTGTGTTGCCAACTTCGATCGCCGGCATCACCACCGGCATCATGCTCTCCATCTCGCGCGTCATTGGCGAGACCGCGCCGCTGCTGATTACTGCCGGATTCACCGCGTCGATGAACTACAACCTGTTCAGCGATCGCATGCAATCGCTGCCAGTGTACGTGTACACGCAATTCGCGAACCAAGGCAATCCCGCATTCGCGTTCTTTGAGCGTGCCTGGGCGGCAGCCCTGGTGCTCATCCTCATCGTCATGGCTCTGAACCTCGTCGCGCGTTTCGTCGCCTTCAAGTTCTCGCCCGGCCCGGCGCGATGAAGCAACGCAGCGCGTTGCGCGCCGACGCCGCTGAGACCACCCTCGGTCTCAGCCTGGAGGCGAAGCCACAGGACGCGGTCGATAGCGCGAAGCGCGATCCTCGCCCCAAAAACCTATTACGACACCCAACGAAAGCAGTACATTGTCGAAGCGCATCGAAGTCAACGACCTCAACGTCTACTACGGTAACTTTCTCGCCGTCGAAGACGTCAGCATCAACATTGAGCCGCGCAGTGTGACCGCGTTCATTGGGCCGTCGGGCTGCGGCAAGTCAACGTTCTGGCGCACGCTGAACCGCATGCACGAGGTGATTCCCGGTGCCCGCGTCGAGGGCCAGGTGCTGCTCGACGGCGATGACCTCTACGCTCCTGGCGTCGACCCGGTGCTCGTGCGACGACAGGTCGGCATGGTCTTTCAGCGGCCGAACCCGTTCCCGACAATGTCGATCCGTGAAAAAATGTGCTCGCGGGCGTCGTGCTCAACAACCGCCGGATTTCGAAGGGTGACGCCGACGACCTTGTTGAGAAGTCGCTTCAGGGCGCCAACCTGTGGAACGAGGTCAAGGATCGCCTCGACAAGCCCGGATCGGGGCTTTCAGGTGGCCAGCAGCAGCGTCTGTGCATCGCTCGCGCGATTGCTGTGTCGCCTGAGGTCCTGCTGATGGACGAGCCCTGCTCAGCCCTCGACCCGATTTCAACCCTTGCGATCGAGGACCTGATTGATGAGCTCAAGCAGGAGTACACGATTGTCATCGTGACGCACAACATGCAGCAGGCCTCGCGCGTCTCGGACCGCACCGCGTTCTTCAACATCGCGGGCACCGGCAAGCCGGGCAAACTCATCGAGTACGCCGACACCAAGACGATCTTCTCGACACCCTCGGTGAAGGCGACTGAGGATTATGTCTCTGGTCGATTTGGGTAATCGATCAGAACCGACCAGAGACCCGCGACCGAGACGGTCGCGACGCACCCGCGTGACAGCCAGAAAGGGCTGCTACTACCGAGCGGGCACGCTGGTCGGTTCAGATAGTTCGCGCATTCAGGAGATCCTGCTTATGGGTCTCTGTTCGTGGTCAGCAAAGCTGCGGCGCACCTAAAGTAAGCATTCTGCGATTTACAAGCTCGATCTCGAGCGTGCGCGGCTTGTAAATTGCAGATCACTTATTTAACGCTAAATATTTCGAGGATCAGCGCACACTCGAGCCGGCTCCCCGGCTCCCCGGCTCCAGCGCTGATGTCTCGTGGCCAGCTCAGTGCTTAATCGGATAGGTTTCGACGCTTAGGATGCCGGCACCCGGGTACTTGCGGGAAAAGTGAAACACGGAGAACCCACCGGGTGGAAGGTCGGATGCCTCGCGTAGGTAGTCGCCGAGCAGACTCCCCGTGGCAAGCGCGAGTTCGCGTGCTGCGTCAGGGAGCACCGGGCGATGCGTGCAGATGACAGCGCTCTTGCGTTTGCGTACCGACTTACCGATGATGCTGCGCAGCGCCGCGGTCTCGCCCGTGTCCCAGTTGTCTTGACTTAAGCCCTCACGTAGCTTGACCTTCTTGCCGAGGTGTTCGGCAAGGGGGAGCGCGGTTCGGTGGCAGCGTTCAGCGGTTGACGAAAGAATTCTTCGTGGCCCGAATGATTCGAGGATTGGGACGAGCGTTTCTGCCTGGTTCTCACCTGCCTCGGCGAGCGGCCTGAGGCTATCAACTGGGAACTGCGCGCTGCGCGGCTCAGCTTTTGCGTGGCGCAGCAGAATGATTGAGAAGGTCTCGATCGCGTCGCGTTCAGCCAAACGCGTGAACACTTTGAAGAGTCGCCTGTCTGCTTTGTAGCTCAGCCGACCACGAACCTCTTCGAGGGGTACCCACTCGAGCGCAGAGATCTCCCCATTGGGGCGGAACTTCGATGCGTGCACAGCGGCCTCAGTGACTTCGGCTGCCCAATACCGCACCGTTTTCTCGCCGCCGGAAGGCAGCGTGTAGTTGATAGTGCCAAGGTTAGTGCCGAGCGAAACCGAAAGGCCCGTCTCTTCGAGCGTCTCGCGCACCGCAGCCCGCGGCATGCTTTCGCCCGGGGTCGTTTGCCCTTCGGAAAATGAGACATCTCGCTGCTTCGTGCGGTGCACGAGGAGCACCATGATGCGGCTTTCATCACCGTCGTGCACGCGGCGGTAACAGACAGTACCGGCGGCGAGCACAGGCTTCTTCATCGTGCCCCCCGCGAACGGGCTTCGGTTCGGTCGATCATAATGAGATCTTGCATGTCGTGCAGGGGTTCACCCTCCTCGGTGACGGTGCGTCTGTGCCACGTGCCGTCAGGGAACATACGCCACGAACTCACCTCGTCGCTGAAACCGTAGGCGAAGAAACGTTCAATGCGCGCGAGGTGTTCGCGGTCGATGATGCGCGCAAGCACCTCGATACGGCGGTCGAGGTTGCGGTGCATCAGGTCGGCGCTGCCGATGAACACCTCTCGTTCGCCGCCATTTTCGAACGCATAGATTCGCGAGTGCTCCAGGTAGCGCCCGAGCACAGAGCGAACCCGGGATGATCTCTGAGAGCCCAGGGACCTGTGCCCGGATCGAACAAATGCCACGAATCCACACCTCAATGGGAACCCCAGCACGACTGGCTCGGTACAGCGCATCGATGATCTCTTCGTCGACCATGCTGTTGGCCTTGAGCTTGATGCCGCTCGGGCGCCCAGCTAGAGCGTGCTCGGCCTCCCTCTCGATGCGCGAGAGGAGCCCGTGGCGCAGACTCTCGGGGAGCGACAAGGAGCCGATCGTAGTTCGTCTCAATGGCGTAGGCCAGAGAGCACGTTGAACAGCTTGGTGACGTCACGCCCAACCTCTGGCGACGACGTGAAGAGACCAGTCTTCGTAGATTCGACTCGTCTTGGGGTTGCAGTCGCCCGTGCCAATGTGGCAGTAGTGCACGAGCTTGCCCTGCTCTTCGCGAATGACGTGTACAAGCTTGCAGTGGGTCTTGAGGCCAACAGCCGGTACACCACGTGCACGCCCGCCTGCTCAAGCTTGCGCGCCCACGTGATGTTCGCCTCTTCGTCGAACCGGGCCTTAATCTCAACGAGCGCAAGCACCTGCTTCCCGGACTCGGCCGCCTTAATGAGTGCCGCGACGATGGGGCTATCGCCAGAGGTGCATACAGCGTCTGCTTGATAGCCAGAACATCAGGATCAAGCGCCGCTTGTTCAACGAATGCCTGCACACTTGTGGCGAAGGATTCGTACGGGTGATGCACAAGTACTTCACGCCTACCAATTGCACGGAAGACATCGGCCCACTCGCTCGGTGAGTTCGTGCGGAAGTCGGGGTGGGTCACCGGAATATGCGGGGTGTACTTCAGT
>JAUCCH010000016.1:0-15095 GCA_034676385.1 Leucobacter sp. | reverse complement strand
CGGCCGAAATGGGCAGGTGTCGCGAACACTGGGTACCGGTCTTCGAAGAGAACAACATCGACCTGGTGCTCATGGGCCACGACCACACCTATGCTCGCGGCTACAACAACTCGGATACGACTGGCACCGTCGGCATGACCGTTGGGCCCGTATATGCGGTCTCAAACTCGGGCGCCAAGCATTACAGCCTTGAGACCGAAGAGAAGAACGTCTGGACGAACAACGGTGCCACCCAGGTGCTGCGAGGCCAGAACGTGACTACCTACCAGGTCGTCGATGTGAGCAAAAACCAACTGGTGTACCGCTCCTACCTTGCCGAAAAACCATCTGGCGCGAAGAGCTTCAAGCTGGACACCACGGCAGCGAGCGACCGCCCTGCCTACCAGCCGAAGGAGGTTCCGAACGTCGGCGACCTGTACGATGAGGTCACCGTCACCAAGTACTCAACCGGCGAGAAATGGGTCACCGAAGCAGGCGTAGATGTACCGGCGGCTCCTGCCGTCAGCGCGAGCGCGACGAGCGTGGAACAGGGTGGCAACGTCACCTTCTCAGGCACTGGGTTCGCTCCCGACAGTGAAGTGAAGATCGAGCTGCACTCCACCCCCGTACCGCTAGGGACTGCGACTGTGGGATCAAACGGCAGCTTCTCAGCTACCGTGACCATCCCCGCTGATACCCCGACCGACGTCGAGCACTCACTAGTCGCCATCCTGCCCAATGGCAGCATGGTGTCGGCGCCGCTTACGGTGACTCCGGCTGCGGACAGTGGCACTGGTACCGCAGGTGGCTCAGGTGCTACGGGTGGTGCAGGCAACGCTGGTGGATCTGGTGGAACCGGATCTGCAAACAACGGCAACGGCACGTCGCTCCCCAACACCGGGGGAACGTCGTACCTGCCATACGGCATCGCCGGCACAGTGTTACTGCTCGCAGGCGCGGCGATCCTCGTTGCACGTAGGCGAATGGCTGCGCAGCACAAATCAGAGGTGGGCATCGAGTAGCTTGCACCTTTAGTTCAGTAGCAAGAATTCGCCCACGCCAACGGGCCGCAGCCCTAGATCGGGTTGCGGCCCGTTGGCATTTGAAAATACGATACAGTCGCACGTCATCGTGATTAGCGCGGTGGGCGAAGTTCAATCAGAGTGCTCGACTTCAACCGTCCTGACGGGGCGGCAGCTGCCGCCGATTCAAGCTATTCGTATCGGCTGGCACCTGCTAGTCCAGCTGCATGCTGCGCACAGTCGCAGCAAGCGCGCTCGACGACGACGGATGGAAGAGGCCCGCGAGCACATCACGATACATTCTGGCCAGTTCACTGTCGGCTTGGAATCCGCGCGATCCGACGAGGCGCATTGCCACATCGACCGCACGTCTGGCCTCATCCGTCACTCGGTTTCGGCATGCAGCGAGCGCCAACGGCCAGTCGTCGCGGCTGCGCTTTTCATCGACATCTCTCGCGAGCAGTTCAAGCGCGTCAAGCGAGGCTCGGTGATCGAGCAGCGCAGCGGTGAGTTTCATTGCGATGTCCGGGTCATCGAGGCGTGTGATTCCAGTGTCTCCAGCGCGCTCGCGCCGTGCTGCCTCGGTAGCCAGTTCAAGGGCGCGATCCGCGATACCCGCATATACGGCAGCAGTAAGCAGAGAAAAGGCAGAAAATATTCCGAGGATCAACGGATGCTGCCCGACGAGCGGTTCAATTCGGGCCGCGACATCACTTTCGGCAATCCGCACCCCGTCCAACGTAGTGGTCCAGCTTTGTGTCGCTCGCATGCCGAGCGGGTTCCATACCCCGGGGTGGGAAATCGTCCCCGTGGCGAGGCCTGCGGAGGCATCGCTTGCCTCCCGCACGGCTGGCTTTCCTGGTGACTGCTGGAAGGCATCTCTGCGAACAAAACCAAACACCAGTTGCGGGTCTTGGCCCGGCACCTCGCAGCGAGCGTGCACCCCAAGCCGGGTCCACACTGGCGACAGCGTCGTAAAGATCTTTGTTCCGCTGACGAGATAGCCTGCACCGTCAGGGACCGCAGTTGAAAACGCATCCATAAGCACGGCCTCGTTACCGGCCTCCGAGATGCCGAACGCAAAGATCTCACCAGCCGCCGCATCGCGCAGCACCCAGTCGAGCGAGCCCTCGCTTTCGGCACCCAGGCCGCGCTCGTGCAAGAACCTGGCAACCTGCACCCACACCAGATGCATATTCACCCCAAGGGCAGTGGCCGGCGCATATGCGGCTAGACGGCGCTGCGCAACGACAAGTGCCTCGAGCGACAGCCCCGCACCACCCATATCCTCGGGTACCGCAGCAGCAAGGTAGCCGCTCACCCGCAGCTCATCAAGATCCTCTGCGAAAAATCGGTTCTCCGTGTCATACCCAGATGCGCGCTCACGAATACGCTCGAGCAGATCGACAGGAAGAAGAGCTTCAACAATTGTGCTGGCCATTGCCTAAGACTACGGTCAACCCAATTTCAAAGATACATACAACGCTGCGTCACTTTTGGGTCCAGGTGAACTCTCTTATATATGGAAGGCTTTCCACCTTCCGGTTCAACGCGAGAGAGAACCAGCGGGCGGCCCCCCAACATAATCCGCCAACTGGTTCTCTCTTGCCACTTGCTATGCTCCAACCAGACTTAACCCTCAAGCAGGCTCGTCACCAGGGCAGCAATTTCGCTTCGCTCACTCCGCGCCAACGTGACGTGCCCGAACAGTGGGTGGCCCTTGAGCTTCTCAATCACCGCGGCAACACCGTCGTGCCGGCCCACCCGCAAGTTGTCGCGCTGAGCCACATCGTGAGTGAGCACGACTTTTGAGTTTTGGCCGATCCTCGAAAGCATCGTCAGCAGCACGTTTCGTTCGAGTGACTGAGCCTCGTCAACGATCACAAAGGCATCGTGTAGCGACCGGCCTCGAATGTGCGTGAGCGGAAGCACCTCGACGATTCCACGTGCCTCGACTTCATCGAGCACGTTCTGCGAAACGATGGATCCAAGCGTGTCAAACACGGCCTGACCCCAGGGGTTCATCTTCTCCTGCTGGTCACCCGGCAGGTACCCAAGTTCCTGCCCGCCCACCGCATAGAGCGGGCGGAACACCATCACCTTGCGATGCTGCTGTCGCTCCAGTACCGCCTCCAGCCCAGCGGCGAGCGCAAGCGCAGACTTTCCGGTTCCTGCACGGCCACCGATCGAAACAATCCCCACGTGCGGATCGAGCAACAGGTCGATCGCGAGCCGCTGCTCCGCGCTGCGCCCGTGTACCCCGAACACTTCTCGATCGCCGCGAACGAGCCGCAGTGAGGTCTCGCTGTCAACGCGGCCGAGCGCTGATCCTCGCCCCGAATTTACAATCAACCCGGTACCGAGAGGTATCCCAGCCACCTGAGGCAAACCGTCAAGCCGCTCATCATCCCAGAGCTGCGACATCTGGTCATCGTCAACCGTGACCTCGGTGACGCCCGTATAACTATCGTCGCTTGCAAGCTCTGCTCGGTATTCTTCTGCACCAAGCCCGAGGGCCGCGGCTTTCACGCGCATTGGCAGATCCTTAGACACGACTGACACGTCGAGCCCCTCAGACGCGAGGTTTTGAGCCACCGCAAGGATGCGGGTGTCATTGTCGCCCATCCGCATGCCACTCGGCAAAAGGTCTGGGTTGGTGTGGTTCAATTCGACGCGCAACGTGCCGCCTTGCTCCCCCACGGGCACGGGAAAGTCGAGGCGTAGGTGCTTCTCGCGCAGCTCGTCGAGAAACCGCAGCGCCCGGCGGGCAAAGTAACCAATCTCAGGGTCGTGCCGCTTCTTTTCGAGTTCGGTAATCACCACTACGGGCAACACCACGGAGTGCTCTGCAAAACGGAATAGGGCGCGAGGATCGCTCAGAAGCACAGAGGTATCGAGCACGTAGGTGCGCTCCTGCTGAGGCAGCGAATCGTGATCGCGAGGAGTGTCAGCTGCTGCCGTATCGAGGCGAGCGTTGCTGGTCTGCTGGGTGTCGGCCACGGTGACTCCTTCTGCCCGGTGAGGTTCCGGTTCAGCAAGGCGACCGTTGGCTTTCGAAGTAAGTTTCGGCTGCCCTGATCGGGCGAGGTACCCGATGACTCACACGTTACGCTCGTCTCATTGGAAATGGCGTTGGCGACACGCGTACTCTGCGTGAACGTTGCGTAACCGGTGGGTACCGGAAGCTGGTGTGACTCTGGTTTCGCGGGGCTCTCAAAGCCATGTTTGTATGGTGCTAACCAAAGAAGTGGGTAAAAGTTTGGATCTCCAAGGCTCAAATTTGGACTCAAAATGTCAGTGGCACCTGGTGTACTAGTGCCATGCCTTCCCTCACCGATGCGTCGAAAATCGCAGCAACAGCCCCCGCAGCCGCGGTGCTTACCGCTGCGATTTCAAACGCTTGTGGAGAGAACGAGGGGTCGCTAAGTACGCGCCAACTGAACGAATCGGAGTCGGCAATCACCGAGCTAGATTCGGCAATCACCGAGTTGGAGGAGGTTGAACGGCTTACCCGAAAGGTTGAAGCAACCCGCGTCTCCGCTCTCGCCCGGCTCAACCGCGTAGTGCGTCGAGAGTTCGAGGCTGCGGGTGGCATCGGGCAGTTTGAAGACAGCCTCGAATATCGAGCCGTACGGGCAGACGCAGCAACCGCACTTCGTCTCAGCGAGCAAACTATCGAGCGTCATCTGAGGCAGGCCGATGCGCTCGCTCACCAATACCCTGACACGTTGCGTGCACTCGACACAGGGGCGATCAGTTTCCGGCACGCAACCATCATTCTTGATGCGGGCGAGATTATCGGGGTGGTTGGGCAAGAAGATTCTGCCGAGGTTTCGGCCATGCGGGCCGCCTTCGAATCCGAGGTACTGCAGCACGCAGTCGGCACCACACCCAACCGGTTGCAACCGATCGCCAAACGCATCGCCGAACAATTTGCTCTCAAAGACCTAGACACCCGATTCGAACAAGAGCGCCGTCGCCGTGCAGTTTGGGTCACTGAGCGTGAGAATGGGATGGCCGATCTCATCGCTTATCTCCCCGCCCACGAGGCCTACGGCATCTACTCTCGCCTCACGCAGATCGCTCAGCGCATTGAGGCCGCCGAGAAACAGGAGGCACGAGCCGCCGCACCTGCTGCACCTGCTGCACCTGCCGAAGGGCAGGCAGAACCGCTAGTTGGGCAACGCTATCGCGGCGAGATCCGAGCAGATCTGCTCGCAGACCTGCTGCTAAACGGTACGGGAGAGTCCGCTACTGGCGAGGGCATCGGCGAAGACACCCCTGCCAAATTCGGTACCAGCATCAGCGGCATCAGCGGCATCAGCGGCATCGTACAAGTCATCTGCCAGCAGCAGCATCTGCAGGCTACGGGCACGGGCACGGGCTTGGACGCGGGTCTGGACTCGGACATGGGCACGGGCACGGGCACGGGCACGGGCACGGGCACGGGCACGGGCACGGAAGCAGATGAATCGCGCACAATCTACCGCCAGCTTCCATTCCCCGAGCTAGAGGGTTACGGCCCGATCCCGGTGAACATGGCAAGATCCATTGCTGGCAGTGCCCCAGCGCTTTTCAAAGTCACCCTAAGTTCAGCTACGTCTTGCGTTTTGAGTGTGGACCGCTACCGCCCCTCAGAGCAGATGCGACGGTTCCTCATTGCTCGGGATCAGCACTGCAGGTTCCCTGGGTGTCGAGCCCCGGCGCATCGCTGCGACGCTGACCATACCGTTGACGCAGCTCTGGGCGGCCTCACCTCAACTGACAATCTCGGCATGCTTTGCCGGGGCCACCACACGCTGAAGCACCATACAAAGTGGAAGGTGAAACAGCACCCTGACGGGGTTTACGAGTGGACCTCTCCAACAGGACGAACACATCTTGATACCCCAGTTAGCCGCGTCCGGTTCAGTTCAAGCAGCAGCTCGGCTGGTCCGCCCCCACAAAAAAGTAGGGCCGCGAGAGATAGCGGTTCACCCCGACAACGTCGACAACATCAAACTGGTGATCCGCACGGCACGGATTCGCCGGTCGAACCAAGATATTGATCTTCGAACCAGGGTATTGATCCTCCAACCAAGATTCTGATCCACAAACCAAGATTCTGACCCTTGAGCAACCTAACCCTTGACCGGTTCTTTCTCGCCAGCGCGCTTGATGATCTTGTCCCCCACGACCCACTGATCGTAAAACTTCTTGCTGTAGCTTTTGCGGTCGATATGCCCGCCACCCATGTCCACGTGCAGATAGTAGGTCGAGTAGTCGTGGTCACCTGCGGTCGTCTCGATCTCTACCTTGTCGACAACAGTGCCTTCCCAGGCCTCGGTTTTCCACTTTCCTATTCCAAACATAGGGGTCCCCTCCCACATCATTCGCTTTCTGAGTTCAGCAGAGAAGCTCTGACCGCCGGAGAATCTCTATCCATAGCCCAGCGAAATACTCCCCGTTCCGGCAATGTTAGGTGAATTTCTCACTTATGTCAGCAACTCTTTTCTGCGGGTTTGCCCGAGCCAGCTGGAGAGCACGTGACAGACAAAGGCACAGAACAGCGGGTGGCACCGGACCGCTGGGGAGCTCAGATCAGCCGCGCCCGCACCTCGCGTGCACGCTCGAGAATATCATTGGCGTCAAGCGTCAGGTGCTGCCCATCGGCGTAGACGTGGCGCCCGCCAATAAACACGTGCCGCACGTCCTCGCCCGACGCAGAAAAAGCGAGGTGAGAGACGAGCGAACGGCGCGGATTCGCACGTGAAACCCCAAGATCTACCGCGATGACGTCGGCGTGCTTGCCAACCTCGAGCGCTCCACTCTCGCCGAATCCAATCGCTTCTGCCCCGAGCCGGGTTGCAACATCCAGCACATCCGAAGCCTTCACCGCAGCCGCATCGTGCCGCACACCGCGGTGCAGAATCGTCGCCAGCTTGATCTCCTCGAACAGGTCGAGCGAGTTGTTGCTCGCGACCGAATCGGTACCGAGAGTGAGCCGCACTCCGGCCTCAATCATTTCAGGGAATGATTGCACCCCGCAGCCAAGCTTCAAGTTCGAGACAGGGTTGTGGCTCGCCGATGTGCCGGTGCGCGCGAATACCTCGATCTCATCCTGTGTCAGGTGCACGCAGTGTGCGGCCAACACCTGCGCGTCGAAGAAACCGAGCGCATCAAGGTGCGCCACTGGGGTGCGCCCGTACTCTGCGGTGATCTGCTCTACCTCAGCAACGGATTCCGCTACGTGAATATGAATCGGGATCCCGCTACGCTTCGACCGATCGAGGATCTCCCTAAGGAGCTCCGGTGGGCACGTATAGGGTGCGTGTGGCCCGTAGGCGAGTTTGATCTGCTCGTCGCCCGCGAAGCGCTCGGCGAGCCGCTCCGTCTCGTCAAGTGTTTCGGCACCGTTCAGAGGGCTCACGCCCGGCCAGCCAACTGCCTCGTTCGTGAACATCGCGGGCGCAGCAAGCACACGCATGCCGGTACGCTGCACGAGGGTCAGCAGATCCTCGTCCCAGTGGTACATGTCAGCGAACGTCGTCGTACCGTTCGCAATCATTTCAAGCATCGCAAGCTCAAGCCCCACGACGACATCGTCTCGGGTCAACTTCTGCTCGAATGCCTGCACTGCGGCGAGCCATGGCATGAAGCCCTCATCGTCACTGATGCCACGCTGCACGGTCATCGCGCTATGGGTATGACCGTTGACGAGGCCCGGCATGAGCGCGTGGCCGGCCAGGTTATGAGTGGGCGAGGATCCAGGCCGCTGCTTTCCGGCGTACACAATTCGCCCACTCTCATCGATTTCGAGCTCAGCGTTTTCTATCTCGCCCTCTGGGGTGAGCATTGCGTCTGCGTGCAGGATCGTGGCCATAGTGGTAACTCCTCACAAGTTTCTGCGTTCATTGCTGCTGTATCCCAGCCGATATTTGGGGTTCCGCGCAAAGCCAAAGATTTACGGTGGCTGGTTGCCGTTCTGCGTTCTGCGTTCTGCTCTAGTTTTCCGCGAAGCGATCCGTCGCGCGAATGAGAGCATCGAGAATCCCAGGATCCGTCGAAGCATGACCCGCGTCTGCGATCATGTGGAACTCAGCTTCAGGCCATGCACGGTGTAGATCCCAGGCGGTCTGTGCTGGTGTGCACACGTCGTATCGGCCCTGCACGATAACCCCGGGGATGCCCCCGAGTTTTTCGGCGGCATCGCGAATCAGTTGACCATCGTCGAAGAAGCCACCGTGCACGAAGTAGTGGTTCTCGATACGGGCAAATGCGACTGCCGCGGCCACGTTGGCGCGGGCTTCAGCGATTGCACCCTCGTCAGGGATTAACTTGACGGTAGAGTTTTCCCACACGGTCCACTCCACCCCCGCAGGCACGTGCACCGCGGGATCGGGGTTGAACAGTCGGCGGTGGTACGCGGCAAGCAGATCGCCTCTCTCCCCTTCAGGAATCACCGAGAGGTACTTTTCCCAAGCGTCGGGGTAGAGGTGCGATGCACCCTCCTGATAGAACCAGTCGATCTCGCTCTTACGCAGCGTGAATATGCCCCGCAGCACGAGTTCCGTGACCCGCTCGGCGTGCTTCTGCGCGTAGGAGAGGGCGAGCGCAGACCCCCACGAGCCACCGAACACCTGCCATCGATCAATACCAAGGTGCTCGCGCAAGCGCTCGATATCGGCGACCAGGTGCCAAGTGGTGTTGGTCGAAAGATCCGCCTCGGGTGCGCTTGCGTGCGGAGTGCTGCGCCCGCAACCGCGCTGGTCGAACAGCACAATGCGGTACTTCTCGGGGTCAAAGAAGCGTCGCTGATCGGGCCCGCAACCTCCGCCGGGGCCGCCGTGCAGAAATACTGCAGGCTTCCCGTGCGGGTTGCCACAAACCTCCCAGTAGACCTCGTGCCCGTCACCGACCGCGAGCAGGCCGTGCTCGTATGGCTCGATGGGCGGGTACAGCTCGCGAAGTTCCGTGTTCGGCTCAATGCTCATGCGGTTAAGCCTAGTCTCGGCGCATGGCCGATCATCGACGCTAACGTATTCTCCGCGTGAGGTGAGTTGGTGCGAGCGCTAGACCTTGGCGTTCGCCTTAGCCGCTTCCTTCTCGCGCTTGCGCAGTTCCTTCTCGTGGATGGGCCAAGTACCCGCCGCCATCTGCGCTTCCACGTAATCGAAGGCTTCTTGCTGGCGCTCGGCTTCGATCCCGGTGGCAATTTCGGCACGCAGCAGCTCTGGCGTCAGCTCGAACGCATCAACCAGGTCGAGGGCGTGCTCGCGGATTCGTCCAATCAGGCGATCCAGGTAGGCGGTCACTGCTTCGGCGCGCGCGCCAGAGAGTCGACCGTTGATGAGGTACCACTCAAGGTGGCGCTCAACAAGAGTCAAGCCAAACAGGTCTCGCAGCCAAGTCATCACGGTAAGCGTCTCACCCTCGAACCCGTCGAGAGCTTCGGTAAAGGCTTCCCACTGCAGCAGCTCGGCGTGCGCACGCGAGGCTTCGATCAATTTGGTCTGCTGCGCATTAAAGGCATCGGCGTTTGCGACCGCGCGATCCTCGCGTGCTACACCCTTGGTCGAATCCCGGAGCGCCATCGCAATCTGCTCAACCATAGTTTCGACACGGTCGGTCAGCAGTGCGCGCTGCGTTGCCGGATCCCGCACGCCCTCAACCGAACGCGCAACCTGGCCGCGGTCAGCGATGCTCTGCCCCATCTGGCGCAGACCAAAACGGGTCAGCCCTTCTCCCACCTGGCCGACTGCGGCACGGGCAAGCGCTGCTGTGTCGCCGTCTTTGAACTGCGCCGCATAGTCAGTCAGCAGACGCTTGCCCACCAGCTGCAGCAGGATGTTGTTGTCACCCTCAAAAGTCACGTAGATGTCGAGGTCAGCACGCCAACCCGTCAGACGGTTCTTTGCCATGAACCCCGCACCGCCGGTGGCCTCGCGGGCCTCCTGCAGGGTATCAAGGGCGGCCCAGGTCGATAGCGGCTTGAGCGCCGCAGCGAGCGTCTCCAGATCCTCGCGATTCTCATCTGTGTCGTTGACGCCAGAAAATACCTCATCAAAAGTCTCAAGCAAACGATTGCTGGCAAACTGCATCGCGTAGGTCTCGGCAAGGCGAGGCAGCAACCGTCGCTGGTAATGACCGTAGTCGAGCAGCACTGTGTCACGGCCGTCGGGGCCGGGGAACTGGCGTCGCTCACTGCCGTAACGCAGTGCTATAGCGAGCGCGCCCTTCATCGCATTGACCGCCGCGCCGTCGAGCGAGACTCGCCCCTGAACCAGCGTGCCGATCATCGTAAAGAAGCGTCGCCCTGGGCTCGCAATGTGAGACGAGTAGGTACCGTCAGCATCAACGTTGCCATAGCGGTTCAGCAGGTTCGTGCGCGGAACGCGCACCTGAGTGAAGTGCAAACGGCCGTTGTCGATACCATTCAGGCCACCCTTTACTCCGTCGTCTTCACTACCAATCCCCGGCATCATCTTGCCGTCCAAAGTGCGGATCGGCACGAAAAAGGCGTGTACTCCGTGGTTCACACCGAGCGTGATGAGCTGCGCGAAAACCACCGCAGCTTGACCGTGCACCGCCGCATTGCCAAGAAATTCTTTCCACGCTCCCTTGAAAGGAGTATGGATCACAAACTCTTCCGCTTCAGTATCGTAGGTCGCGGTCGTGCCCACTGAGGCAACGTCTGAGCCGTGACCGATCTCCGTCATCGCGAATGCGCCCGGCAGCTTCAGGTTGATGACATCGGGAAGCCAGGCCTCGTGATGCTCCTCCGTGCCGAGGTGCAGGATCGCGGCGCCGAAGAGTCCCCACTGCACACCGCCCTTGATCTGCATGGACGGGTCCGCGAAGACCAGCTCCTGGAATCCCGCGACGTTGCCGCCGTGGTTGTCTTGGCCACCGAGAGACTTTTGGAAACGCGCGTTGGATCGCCCCAGCCTCCACAAGCAACCCGAGCTGTTCGAGGGCACGCGCGCGATGCTCGTCCATCGACTGACCAGGGATCGTTTGGAGCCGAGGATCCGCGGCTAGCGCACGGCCTGCCAGGCGCTCCTCTTTCCACTTGCCATACAGAGCATCTGCTACGACGGCCTTGTCAATGCGGGGCGTGCTGCTCATCGCGGTTCCTCCGTGCGGGTTCGAGAGCGAATGTTCGAATGACTCCACGCTAGGGTGAGCCGCTGAAAGGGCCAAGGTGAAGGCCTTTTCCCCACAATCAGGGTGCGCACCTTCTCGACCAGTCTTTGTGCATATCCTCTAATTCATCAATGAAAAACTAGAGACTCTCACCAGGGAGTGGAATCGCCAAACATACAGACTGGCAGGTCGGGTGCGCATATCTGAACTAGAGCTAGAACTAGAACTAGAACTAGAACTAGAACTAGAACTAGAGTTCCAACCCATACAGGTTAGGCTCCGGCACGAGCAGCACACCAAATTCCTGCTGCACGCGCTGCACGACGAGTCGAGCCAGCTGGGCAACGTCGTCTGCCGATGCCGCACCGCGGTTCGTAATCGCAAGCGTGTGCTTCGAAGAAATCGCAGCACCTGAACCGGGCAAGTGGAAGCCTTTGCTGACGCCCGCGTGCTCGATCAGCCAGGCCGCGGAAAGCTTGACCAGCCGTGGTTCCGCTGACGCTGGAGCAGGTGGCAAGACACCGCGATCGAGATCCTCGAATGAAATCGTGGTTGCCTCTGGCTCATCGTCGGCCATCAAGAACCTTGGCGCATCATCTGGGAGGTTTCGTGCGAAGTGCTCAGAAACGATGGGGTTCGTGAAGAATGACCCAGAACTCCAGCTGTCGTAATCTTCAGCGTCGAGCACCATGCCCTTCGATGCACGTAGCCGAAGCACGGCCTCGCGCAATACCTTCAAGGGCACCCGGTCACCGATCTCAACCCCGAGCGCACCGGCCAGCTGACCGTAACCAATCGGCGCAGAGAGCCCCCCGCTATCTGCGTGTAAAAGCAGGTCGATCGAGAGCACAACACCCTCGCGACCCTGCTTAATCGAAGACATGCGGTAGCCCAACTCAAGGTCGGAAGCAGAAAGTCGCAGCACCTCGCCAGTCATCGAATCAAGAAACTCGATGGAGTGCAGCACGTCTCCGAGTTCGGCGCCATACGCCCCAATATTTTGCACGGGAGCCGCGCCGGCGAGACCCGGAATCCCTGAGAGGGCCTCAATACCCGCCCAACCCTGGTCCACACAGAATGCGACGAGCGCGTCCCAGTCCTGCCCTGCCTGCACCCGAAGGCGCACTCGGTCCCTGTCGGAGCCATCAACGACACGATCAACGCCCTCGTTGCGAACGAGCAGCACAGTGCCCTCGAAACCTTCGTCGGCTACGACCGTATTTGATCCACCGCCAAGCAGCATCCAAGGCTCGCTCGAACCCCAGAGTTCACGCGCATGCTCGACAAGCTCATCTCTCGTGCTGGCGACAATCAGCCGCTCGATGGGGCCGCCGACACGCATAGTCGTCAGCTCGGCGAAGCGTGCGCTCACGCGAATGCCACCACCAACTGGCTCTTCCCAAGCACAGTCTTATCTTCGAACACCACGTTCAGATCGATTCGAGCGGTGCGAGCTTCGGGATCAAGAGCCCCAACCTTGGCGGTGACCTTCACCTGAGCACCAGCCACCGCGTCAACCGACACCGGCCGCGTGAAGCGCACCTGGTAGTCGCGAACTGAGCCCGCGGCTCCAAGCCATTCTGTGACCGGCGAAGCGGCCGCACCCATCGTGAGCATGCCGTGAGCAAGCACACCGGGCAACCCGACCGACTGCGCCACATCGTCACGGTAGTGGATGGGGTTGAAGTCACCGGAGGCACCAGCGTAGCGCACGAGGGTGTCGCGCACGAAGTGCATATCTCGTTCGGCAATGACTTCGCCTACCGAAAGTTGTGCGAAGTTTGGGGTGCTCATGCGTCCGCTCCTCTCACCACGAGAGTTGAGATTGCCGTAACCACGTGAGCTCCAGATGCATCACTGATTTCCGTCGAAGAGGTGACCATGCTGTTGCCGCCAAGCTGTTTGACGCTCGTCACGGTCATCACACCGGTAAGTTCGTCACCCGCGACGATTGGCCTGGTATAGCTGAATCGCTGGTCGCCATGCACCACACGCGAGAAATCGACCGCGGCTTCTTCATCGTCAAGCAACTGCCGCAGCGTCGCGTCTTGCACGACGATCGCGAAGGTAGGCGGTGCCACAACGTCTGTGTACCCAGCCGCGCGGGCAGCATCAGGGTCAAGATGCAACGGCTCTTGACTCAGCACTGCGCGCGCGAACTCGCGCACTTTCTCACGACCGACTAGGTATGGGGCCGTCGGCGCATAGACCTTGCCCTGGATCTCTACATTCACCACGGCACCAGTCTACAGAGTGTGCTCTAACCAAACGTTCCAAGCACGACACTGAAACCGACCAGCGAAACAAGCAGAACGACCACGCCGATAAGCGCCGGGACGAGATAGGTTGACCAGGGCACCGCGAGGCCACGTTGCACCTTTGAAAGCTTTTCGAACGCGGGATCACCAAGAGCAACTGCGTGCTGCTCTGGGGCGGTGTTGAAGAAGCTTGCGAATGCAGGCATCTGCCTGTTGATCATTAGCCACGCACCAGTCCCGGGCTCCGGCAGGCTGTCCCCCTGCCGCACCGGCACGATCACCGGCCGAACGGGCTCACCTTCGGGGTGAGCCGCATACAACAACTGGTGCGCGTCGGACTCTCGTCGCGCGAGTGCGGCCCTAATTAACACTGCCGAGGCCATCGGTTCACTCGCAGGCGCAATTTCGAGCGCCTCTCGCACGGTCCGACTCACCTTCGACTGGTTTGCAAACGCAGCACAGGCACCAACCACAATGCACACGAACACAAGCCCGTTGACTATCAGCACCAAGCTCACACTTGAACCGTCTACCCCGAACACCCCGTTCCCGCTGCGTGAAGCGGCAACCAGGAGCGCCGCAAGCCAGCCGAGCATGATCCCGGCAGCAAGAAAGAACCAAGTCACAGTCCACAGCAGTGATCGTTGTTGCCACTGTGTCAGCGTGAGCTGCAAAACGGGGGATTCCTGCCTCGTCATCTCCAACTACTACTTACCCCTACTGCTTGCCTCCGAGGAGACCTCCGAGCAGTACGCCCAGTCCACCACCCGGCTTACCCGACGAGCCTGATCCGCCGCCAAGCAGATCGCCAAGCAAATCCCCGATGCCGCCACCAGCAGAGCCCGAGCCTGAGCCGCCCCCGAGCAATCCACCAAGCAGGTCACCGATACCACCACCGGTAGAAGCTGATTGGTTAGTCTGCGACCCTCCACCAACCTGCTTTGCAAGAAAAGCCATCACGATAGGTGCGAGTACGGGCAGAAGCTTTTGAATGATGTCTCCCAGCCCACCCTCACCCTGCGACCAAGGGCCAGTGCTACATCCTGCTCTTTATCGCCAAGCACATGCTTCACGATCTTCTTACCGTCTTCGGTATCGACCGCATCAAGACCCTTAAACTTCGCGCCCTCGTGCTTCTTCAGGGCAGAGGTGAGCTGCGTTGCTCCCTCTTCACTCGAAGCGTCCACAGCCATGCCACCGAGCAATCCGGGAAGGGCCTGAGTCACTGCCTGCTTCGCGGCTGCCTCGTCAATACCGAACCTGTGCGGCGATATCGCCGAGAGGAATATCATTCAGGAGGTCATTGATGTTGACGTTGCCAGATGCCATGGGATCCTCTTTCCAAACCGAAGGGGCGCTGCAGCTCACATCGCGCCGCGATATGTTGCGCTGTGGCTCAGCTTAATAGTTCAGTGCTACCGGTGAATTTAAGTTCAGGGTCACCAACCTCGAACAGAAGATCCTGACGATGCAGGGTGATCCTCGTCCTGAAATCAACGCCAACTGCTTCGGTAGCCTCCCTCGAAAATGTGCTCATCAGCAACGAACACGGGCAAGCTTTGGTGGGACATATCCAACGAAGGTATGCCCCGCTGGAATATGCTGGAACTCATGTCGCGCATTCGTAAAGTGCTCATCGCTAACCGCGGTGAGATTGCTGTCCGTATTATCCGAGCCGCTGCAGACAGTGGCATCGCCTCGGTCGCCGTCT
>JAUCCH010000015.1:0-12187 GCA_034676385.1 Leucobacter sp. | reverse complement strand
GGAGCAGCCCATTCACGCACCACATGCCGGTGTAGTCACTGGTGTGGACGCCCCGGTCGGAAAAGACCGTTCCCTCGGGCCACGTACTGCTGTCTGTAGAGCCTGTAGCGGAGTAGCACCGTTGCACCACTACCCTGCGCAACGGAGCCACCATTCGCCGGTGGCTCCGTTGCGCAGGGTAGTGATCCTCGCCACCAAATTGCTGCGATGCTTCGCGGAATCTTCGTGGAGGGTGCAATTGTGATGGGATATAGATTGCAGTCGAATAGCAGTTGCTTCAAGCATGACTTCAGTACCCTTTTCCCTGCTCGATCTTGCCACCGTTGAATCGGATGGACGCATTAGTGACGCCCTCGCCCACTCGGTAGAGCTGGCCCGAGCCGCCGAGGCAGGGCGGCTATCGGCGCGTCTGGTACGCGGAGCACCACAACATGCCGTCGATCGCATCGAGCGCGACGGCCGTGCTGATCGCGCACGTGGCGGCACACACCGACAGCATCCGCCTGGGCGCCGGCGGCATCATGCTGCCGAACCACTCCCCGCTCGTGATCGCCGAGCAGTTCGGCACGCTCGCCGAGCTGCACCCCGGCCGCATAGATCTCGGCCTCGGCCGGGCTCCCGGCAGCGACGGCGCCACGTTCCGCGCGCTGAGGCGCAGCCTCGCAGCCAGCGAGAGCTTCCCGAACGACGTGCTCGAGCTGCAGCGACTGCTCGGCGACGAGCTGCCCCGCACGGCGGTCAACGCCTACCCCGGCCGCGGCACCCGCGTACCGCTCACGATCCTGGGATCCAGCATGTTCGGCGCGAGCCTCGCGGCCCAGCTCGGGCTTCCCTACGCGTTCGCCTCGCACTTCGCGCCGCAGCTGCTCACCCAGGCGATCGCGCACTATCGCGCGAACTACGTGCCGAGCGAGGATCACCCCAAGCCCTACGTGATCGCAGGCATCAACGTGGTGGCCGCCGAGACCGACGCGGAGGCGGAGGATCTCTTCACCCGAACGGAGCACGACCGCGTGCGCCGCTTCCTCTCGAGGGGGCGCTGAGCAGGAGCTCACCGCCGACGAGGCGGGCGCGCTCTTCGATACACCGGCCGCGCACGAGATCCGCGCGGATGCTGCGGTTCACCGCCATCGGGTCGGGCCGGATCGCGTGCGCGACGAGCTCGCCGCCTTCGCCCGGCACGCGGACGCCGACGAGCTCATCACCGTGCACCCGGCGCCGACCCCGGCCCCCCCTCCTTCGGCGCCCTCCGCACCTCACACTAAACCTCAGCCGAGGGCGGCTGAGGGAAACACCCCGCAAAGCGATGCTTTGCTCCAACGCCTCGCTCTCGGTGCGCCTCGCGGCGCCTCAGCACTGAACCCCAGCCGAGGGCCTGGCCATACATACGGCGCGAAAGCGATCTCGCCAAGCGCCTTGATCCTAGCGAACGGTGACGACCCCGGTCATCTCGGGGTGGATCGAGCAGTCGTAGGGCCACTCGCCGGCCGAGCCGAAGACGTGCACGTACTCGCCGGCGGTGACGAGCTCGCTCACGAAGCTGCCGTCCTCTGCCACGACGTCGTGCTCCATCACGCCCTCGAACACCCAGCGCACCGCCTGCCCGGCCTCGATCTCGACCTCCGCGGGCTCGTACTTGTTGTCGATCACCCGCACCGTGACCGCGGGCTCGGTGCCGGCCGGCAGCTCGTCCGAGGGCACGACGTCGGGCTTCGACCCCGCCGAGCACGCGACGAGCGCCCCGACGAGGCTCAGCGCCGCGAGCGCTGCCGCGAGCCTGCGCACTACCTGCATGGTCTTCTCCCTGCCGCGCCTACAGCACGCTCTGGTGCATCGCGCGGGCCGCGTCGGTGATGGCGCCCGAGAGCGACGGATAGACGGTGAACGCCGAGGCCACCTGGTCGACGGTGAGGCGATGCTCGACGGCGAGCGCCAGCGGGAAGATGAGCTCGCTCGCCCGCGGCGCCACGATCACCCCGCCGATCACGGTGCGCGAGGCCTCCCAGGCGAAGAGCTTCACGAAGCCGTCCTTGATGCCCATCATCTTGGCGCGGGGATTCGTGTGCAGGGGTACCGTGAACTGCACGGCGCGCGCCATGCGCCGGCGTCGGCGAGCGCGCTCGTTCCAGCCGACGGTCGCGATCTCGGGGCAGGTGAAAACGTTCGCCGCGACGTTGCGGAGGTCGATGGGGCGCACGAAGTCGCCGAGGGCGTGCATGATGGCGGTGCGGCCCTGCATGGAGGCGACCGACGCAAGCGGGAAGAAGTCGGTGCAGTCGCCCGCAGCGTAGATCGACGGCACCTGCGTGCGGGCGACCTTGTTCACCCGGATGCGACCGCTCTCCGTCAGCTCCACCCCTGCGGTCTCGAGGCCGAGCCCTGGGTGTTCGGGATCGATCCCACCGCCATGAGGCAGTGCGACCCTTCGACGGTGCGGCCGTCGGCGAGGGTCACGACGACGCCGTCCTCGGTGCGGGCCACCGACTGGGCGCGCGACTGCGCCATCACGTTCATGCCGATGCGCGCGAACTCGTTCTCGATCACGGCCGCGGCGTCGGGATCCTCGCCCGGCAGCACGTGCTCGCGACTCGAAACGAGCGTGACCTTGCGGCCGAGGGTGCAGAACGCGTTGGCGAACTCGGCGCCCGTGACGCCGGAGCCCACGACGATGAGGTGCTCGGGCACCGCGCTCAGCTCGTAGAGCTGGGTCCAGGTGAGGATGCGCTCGCCGTCGGGCTTCGCCGAGTCGAGCTCGCGCGGACGCGCGCCCACAGCCACGACGGTGGTGTCGGCCTCAATGCGGTCGAAATCGGTGCCCTCGTCGCCGGGAGCCGTCGAGACGAGCACCGCGTTCGGCCCGTCGAGGCGACCCTCCCCCTGCACGACCCGCACGCCGGCCTCTTCGAGCGTCGACTGCATGTCGACCGACTGCGCGGCCGCCATCGCCAGCAGGCGCTTGTTCACCGCGGCCAGGTTCACCGCGATCTCGGGCCGCACCGGCTTGCCGTGCGCGCCCGGCAGATAGGCCTGCACGCCGAGCAGGCTGCTGTCGCGTACGGCCTGCACCGAGCCCGCCGTCGCGATGAGGCTCTTCGAGGGCACGACGTCGGTGAGCACCGCGGCCCCGCCCACGCCCGAACGCTCGACGAGCGCGACCTCGGCGCCGAGCTGAGCGCCCGCGAGCGCGGCCTCATAGCCGCCCGGGCCCCCGCCCAGAACCACGATCCGATGCTTACGATCCTGCGATTTGCTGCCCATGGGTCTACAGCGTACGCCTGGCGGAAACCCGACCAAGGCAATACGGCGGCCAGTACGCAGTGCCAGTCAACCAGCGAACCAGCAACATTCCCTTCCAATTTAGCCCAAGTTACACGCGATCTCCCAGCTGCCGTTAGGAAAAAATGAGCCATGAAACCACTACGGCATAGGAGAGGCCGTAAATCGCATTCTGAGGACAGTGCACTGATGCGATCCGCGAAAGGACGCTGCGATGACGCTTGCCGACGAAGCTCACCAGAACACTGGTCGGCTGCGGCCGTTGGCGTGCGCAGGACAGCCATTCGAGATACCACCGCAACGTCGGCAGCGAGCTGAGCGCGACCCAGGCATGCCGTCGAGCACATGGCGACTGCGCAGTGATGCTTGGGAGTACCTGCGCTTCGGCGTGAAGCGCATAGCGCTCGGCAGCGACGAGGAAAGGGCGCAGACCCGCGATAGCGAAATCGGTCGCAACCTGCGCGCGCTCGAGACGCTCGAGATGTACTGGGCGGGCTTTGGGCAGCGTTACGTGCAGGGCATAGCTGACCAGCTTCGATGCTGGTGACTACCAAACCGCGCTCGACCGCATTGGCCGGGTCGTGAAGCGGCTACGCAGAACCACCATGCCCGATGACCCTCGCGAAGATCGACCAGGAGATGAAAGCTGAGCGCAGCGAGATGACCGATGACAGCGACCCCCGCCCGCGCTTCGAGGTGCTGATCATCGACGAAACCACAGCATCTGACCGCGACTAATGCGAAACGAGAACATGCGGCTGCGCTGAGCGGCCGACGCATTCATCTACGATTATGTGGTAGTGCCGTCCGCAGACGACGCGATCGCGGCGCTGCTGACGAACCCCAACATCCTCTCGGTAGTCGTCCGCCCTGGCTTCAGCGGGCATAGCACCCAGGCCCTAAGCCGCGATCTGCGCGAAACAATTGCTCTGGCCTACGCCGACTCAGCGGATGTGCCCACAGCACCAGCTTCGAGCTCACTCGCGCCAGTGCAGCGCGTGGTGCGCCTCGCCGACGCGCTGACAGCCTTCGCCCCGAAATCGACCTGTACCTCATGGCCGGCGCGAACATCGAGGAGCTCGCGGGAGCACTGACCCGCGCCGCTTCCGGCGCGTCTTCAGGCGCGAGGATCAGCTGGAGCTACACCTCTCCCTCCTGAGGCGCGTGTCGCACCTTTACGACACCCCGTTCTTCGCCGCCATCCAGGATCACGCCAGGCGCCCGGTCGGGGCGTTCCACGCGCTCCCATCGCTCGCGGTGGGTCCGTGGTCGGATCAAAATGGATCACCGACCTTGCGGACTTCTACGGCCTGAACCTGCTGCTCGCCGAGACAACAGCCACGTCGGGCGGGCTCGACTCGCTGCTCGCACCCGTGCACACGCTGAAGAAGGCGCAGGAGCTCGCGGCCCGCGCCTTCGGCGCAAAGCACACGTTCTTCGTGACCAACGGCACGTCAACCGCCAACAAGATCGTGCACCAGGCTCTGGCCTCCCCCAGCGACGTGGTGCTCGTCGACCGCAACTGCCATAAGTCGCACCACCACGCACTGATGCTGACCGGCGCGCGGCCCGCCTACCTCGAGGCATACCCGCTCAACGACTACGCCTTCTACGGGGCTGTGCCCCTCAAGAGCATCAAACAAATGCTGCTCGACTACCGCGCGGCCGGCCGCCTCGACGAGGTGCGCATGGTGACGCTGACCAACTGCACGTTCGATGGAATCGTCTACGACACCGAGCGCGTCATGGCTGAGTGCCTTGCAATCAAGCCCGACCTGGTGTTCCTATGGGACGAGGCTTGGTTCGCATTCGCTGCGTTCCACCCCGTCACCCGTCGCCGCACGGCAATGGCCGCGGCGAAGCACCTCGAAGAGAAGCTGAAGACCTCGGCCCACGACACAGCGTAGCGCGAGCAGCAGAAGCGGCTGTTCGACGCTGAGGGAAACCCTGCCCCCGACGAGGTGTGGCTAGGCGAGAAGCTGATCCCCTCACCCGAGGCACGCTTGCGCGTGTACGCGACGCAGTCGACGCACAAGACGCTCACATCGCTGCGCCAGGGCTCGATGATCCACGTCTACGACCAAGACTGGGTGCGCGACGCCGACGAGCCGTTCCACGAGGCATACATGACCCACACGACGACGTCGCCGAACTACCAGATCCTCACCTCCCTCGACCTGGGCCGCAGGCAGGTGGAGCTCGAGGGCTTCGAGCTCGTGCAACGCCAACTCGACCTGGCCACAAGCCTCTCGCAGGCGATCGCGCGCCACCCTCTGCTGCGGCAGTACTTCAGGGTGCTCACCGCCCACGATCTCATCCCAGAAGAGCAGCGAGGCGAGGGTCCCCCCCTATGCCGCTGCGCGACGGCCTCGCCGACGATGTGGGGCGCCTGGCAACACGATGAGTTCGTGGTCGACCCCAGCCGCATCACCGTCGAGATCTCGCGCACCGGCGTCGACGGTGACACCTTCAAGCACGACTATTTCATGGACCGCTACGGCATTCAAGTCAACAAGACGAGCCGCAACACGGTGCTCTTCATGACGAACATCGGCACCTCCCGCAGCGGCGTTCGCCTACCTCATCGAGGTGCTAGTAAAGCTCGCCGAACGCTTCGAAGAAGCGCACGAGCAGCGCGACCCTGACCTGCCGCTCCCCGGCGAGGTACCGATGCCTGCGCTCCCTGACTTCAGTAGATTCTCGGGTGATTACGCGTCGGATGCAAAGCTACCTGATGGCGACATGCGCAAAGCGTTTTTCAAAGGACAGCGGCGAGGATCGGTCGACTATGTGCGACCAGAAGATCTTCGTGAGCGTGGCTCAAACGGCGAGACGATGGTCAGCGCCGGGTTTGTTACGCCCTACCCACCGGGATTCCCGGTGCTGGTGCCCGGACAAGTTATCACGAGCGAGGTCATCGATTTTATGGCGGTGCTCGATACCCGAGAGATTCATGGGTTCGACCCCAACCGCGGGTACCGAGTACCAAAGCGCTCGATAAGTAGCAGCCAGCAAGGCCCAACCGAGTCCCCCCTGCTGATCATTTGCTGCGAGTATCACCCGATGAAGCTTAGGTAAGCCTAAACTGAAGGGGTGAACTACGACGCTTCCCTTTTCGATGAATCAATCTTTGATGAATCGAGTCTGAGCGATCTCGCAGAGAACGCATTCGAAGCGCTCGTGCTAGACACTGTCGACCGTATTGATTGTGTGTTGGCCGCTGGTGACATTACGGATTTGCCCAATCTGCGGGTCTGGCGCCAGTCCCTCCCCGAAGATAGCTTCGGCCAAGTATTCATCGAAGTGTTCTCGCCGATCCAAATAGAAACACTGTGCACCCCGGCCGGAGTCGGTGTCACGTGGATCTGCCGAGAACTTCTGCGCCCGAACACGCAATCGGGAGTCGGCATCAAGCGAGGCGAAGGTCTAGTGACCGCAGTCGACGCGTGGCTGAGCGAGTGGTACGGGGCCGAGTACGGTGCCGAGCGACACTTCACCATGTGGATGGGCGCGCGTAGCAACGAGATCGTGCACGGCTACTGGAAGGGCCTTGAGCCAGAGGTCTCCGAAACAGCCGGCGATCCTCGCCAGTAACTCAGCCAGCACACTGCCCGCTCACAGTTCGTTCATGGGTGAGGTCGTCATTATTGACGAATCACTTACCGATGCACGGAGGCAAATATGGGCAAGCGCGCAAAGACGCTGATCATCGTTGCGGCAAGCGTGCTCTTGCTTGGTGGTACGGCGGCAATCGCCGGGCCTCCCATCTACCGCGACTACTCCGCTGCCCCGGCTGCAGAAAGCCCCATACTCAGCGCTGACGATTCGGCGCTCTCGGAAGTATTCACCGGGCCACTCAATCCGGCGATATTTAGTGGAAGTTGGGCAATTGGCAAGGGATCCTACGCCGGTTACCGAGTCAACGAGGTACTTAACGGCACTCCTGTCACGGTAACCGGGCGCACTGAAGACGTCACCGGTACCCTCAAGCTCGACGGTCTCACGCTTTCCCAGGCCGAGATCTCTGTCGATGTGGCCTCCATTGCCACCGACCAGCCTCAGCGAGACAGCTATTTCCGCGACCAGCTCATCAAGGTTTCGAAACACCCGAACGCAACTTTCTCACTCACGGCCCCGATCACCGCAACCGAACCACCGAACTCAGGCGAAATTGTCGAGCAAACGGTGAGCGGGAAGATCCCACCCTCGCAGGTGCCACGCGGCCGGTCACATTCACGGTGCAGTTGCAGGCCTCCGCCAATCAGCAGGGTGCGGCGGCAGGCGCTGTCGAGATTGGAGGGCAAATTCCAATCACGTTCGCCGATTTCGGCCTGACCGCACCAAACCTTGGTTTTGTGTCAGTCGAGCCGACCGGGTTCGTCGAATTCTCCCTCGTACTTGAGGGCCCAGCGAGCTAGTTCGCCGCGTCGCTATTCGTGGGCTGACTCTCTGCGGCGAGATCGCGAGCCTCCTGCGACAGCTTGCGCACCCGCGCACGGCGCCTCGGGCGATCTGGAATCATCGAGCGCATCTCTTCGAGCTTGCCGAAGCAGAGCAGGCGATCCTCGGGCTCAAGCACAATGTGCTTGCGCGGGTTCGGGATTACCTGCACGCCGCGGTGCAGCGTGAGCACGGTGATGTCCCGATCCCAAAGACCAAGGTCGCCAAGTTTCTTTCCGACGTGCTCCGCGCCGGCGTGCACCACAAGTTCGGCTACTCCGTAACCGGTCGACACGCTCAGCCGCTGCCGCACGTCAACCTCGGGAAAAGACACCTGATTCGCGATGTAGTCAATAATCGCGCCAGCAACGTCAAGACCAGTCGCGTGCTCGATACCCTGCAGCCCGGGTGACGAGTTGACCTCCATGACGAGAGGGCCTTCATCGCCCTCAAGCATGTCGACCCCCGCGACCCGGAGCCCCATGATTTGGGCCGCCCGCACCGCCGCCTGCTCGTACGCAGAGTCGAGCTGCACCGCTTCGACACTGCCGCCGCGGTGCACATTGGAGCGAAACTCGTCGCCACTTGCCTGCCGCCGCATAGCCGCCACCACGCGATCGCCAACGACCAGGGCCCGAATGTCCTTGCCACGGCTCTCCGACACGAAGCGCTGAATCAGCACGTTCTGCTGGGTCGAGTGCAGTGTCTCAATAATTGCTTCGGCAACTTTGATTTGGGGGGCGAGGATCACACCGATCCCCTGCGTACCCTCAAGCAACTTGATGACCACCGGCGCGCCGCCCACGCTCTCGATCGCGGGGCGAACATCGGCACGGTTGCGTACGAACGCGGTCGCCGGCATGTCGATGTTGTGGCGAGAGAGGATCTGGATTGCTCGCAGCTTGTCGCGAGCATTTGAGATGCCGTTCGCCGTGTTCGGCGTGTAGACGTCCATCTGCTCAAACTGACGCACCACTGCAGTGCCGAAGTAGGTGATTGAGTTGCCGATCCTCGGCAAAACTGCATCGTAATCACTCAGCTGCTTGCCTCGGTATCGCAAGTCGGGAACGTCGTCAGCGAGGTCAATCGCGAAGCGCAGGGTGTTGAGCACGAGGGCACGGTGACCTCGGTCTTCGGCGGCTGCCTTGAGTCGCTGAGTTGAATACGCCTGCGGGGCGCGCGAGAGAATCGCCAATTTCACGGTGAGACCTGCCAAGATAGAAGCGTGAGTGAACCCCCCTATTCAAGCACCTTCACAGGCTGGCGTGAATGGGTTGGTCTGCCCGAAATCGGCGTGTCGTGGTTAAAGGCCAAAATTGACACCGGAGCGCAGACTTCTGCGCTGCATACGACGGGCGTCGAAGAGTTCGTGCGCGACGGCGAAGACTGGGTCAGGTTCGCAGTGCACCCATGGCAGGACAGCGAGCTCGACGAGGTCGTGGTTGAGCGTCGCGTGCACGACAGACGTTCGATTCGAAGCTCATCGGGGCACTCCCAGGATCGGCTCGTTGTTTTGATGGACGTGCACCTGTGCGGTCGAACTATTCCCGCGGAAGTGACGCTCACTAGCCGTGACGAGATGGTGTTTCGGATGTTGATTGGCCGCCAAGCGCTGCGCCAGGGCTATGTCGTTGACTCCGCGGCATCGTATCTCGGGGGCAAACCGGGTGCAGAGGTTCGTCGACGCAACCGCGGTCGGGGCTAGTCAAGTTACCTCGCGCTGCTCAGGTTTCGAGAATGCGCACGCCGCAGTGCACACAAGAATTCGGGGCCGCGACAACTTGCCACGACCCCGAGTCGTTGTGTAACTCGATTATCTACCTCTTCATACGCCTCGTCCTCACTGGCTGAAGCATCAGACCCACTGCGACGAGCATGGCGAGCAAGCCCGCCCAGAGGAGTGGCTGCGTATCAGCCGATCCGGTGTTTGGAAGTGCTGGCCCTGCAGCCGCAGGCGGCGTGATGACCTTAGGGGCACAGGTCTTCGTGGCCGTAAACTCAATACCAGCGCGGGATCCCTCAAGTGTGGCTGTGTATGCCCCATTTGCACCCAGTGAAACGATTGTCTCTGCGGTACCTTCATCTGTTCCCATCAGAGACCCATTCCAGACGAACCCAGATGGGCCTGTCACAGAGACCGCGTAGCTCTCGCCTGGCTCAAGTCCAGTAGCTTGAAGCTTCGCCTGCAGTGGCAGTGTTGAGTCATTGCTGGGGCACGGGAGCACTGTCACCATCAGTTGGGGTACAATCGGCGGGCATTCGCTCACCTTGAATTCTTGCGAAACGGATACCGGCTCTTCACCCGGCCCTGTGATGGTCGCGGTGTAATCACCAGGCCAGTGAATCGTTACGGCCGCGTATATTTGGCCGGTCTCATTAGCCTCGAAATAGTCCGAGAAGACCTCACCACCTCCACTATTCGTGACCTCAACGAGGTAGTTATCGCCAGGAACAAGGCTTGAACCGAAGATCTCAGTCAACGAGCTTTGTGCGTCTATCAGCTGAGGTGCCTCCGTCTCTATCTGTCCCTCACCAGGCACCACACATGGCCCTGGATTGATCTCAATGACAGGTCCTTCTGGCTCAGGTGGGCAGTAGTCAGTTGCCACCACAGAGTCCGTCGCACTCTGCGAGTCTCCTTCAGGGCCAGTCACTGTGAATTGGTAGAACCCTGGCAACAGACCTGTAATTGAGAATTCTGCTTCCTCCGTCTCATCTGCGGTGATGGTGTCGTTGAATGTGTAACCGTTCGGACCGGTACCGGTGATTTCGTACTCATCACCCTCTACCAAGTCGTCGAGTTCAACCCATAGTTTGCTCTCTGCCATCTTTTGGACCTCATCGATACGAGGAGCGCAGATGTCGTCGTAATACAGGCTGATCTCAGGCACGACCACCTCAGGCGGCACATCCGGACAGTTTGTCACCGTAGCGTCAGCCGAGTCTGAAAGATCGCCAGGACCAGTAGCAGTTATTCGATAGCTGCCTACAGAGTCAACCCACAAGAAACTTGCTGATTTTCCGAACTCGCAGTGAATTCGTACGGAGATCCAACTGGAGTCGAAGGCAGCTTGGTGAGCACAACGGAATAGTCCTTTCCGATTGTGAGGTTACCGATTGTGGCCTTGAGCTGTACTTCGCTTTCGTTTGCAGGGTCGAGGCAATCCCGCGCACCCACGGTAAGCACCACTGGTGGCTCGGGTGGCTCAGGTGGCATATTGCATTCGTGGGCAAGCATGTATTCGCCGACGCTGCCGAGCCAGTTCTTGCCTGGATAATGCGTGCCATTTCCAGGATAGGTGTACTCGTGCTTGTTCCCGTTTTTCACGTACCAGAAGTCCGGGATAACATCAGCTCTTGTACCATCTGCCTTAGTGTGCTGATCGTGGCCATTCTCCTTGAAGATCGAGTTGGCATCAACATTTGGAAGAAATTGATAAGGATGCGAGTCCGAGCTCGTCACATGACAGATTCCGATGCCCTGATGCCCTTGGTTCTCGTCACCGCCTTTGTTATTGCCCTGTGTGGTGACAGCAGGAAGTGCAGTGGTTCGTGCTGCAGCAGTCGAAGTATCTTCTTTCTTCTCTGTACTAGTGCCGTCGGTGCCATCAGTGCCGTCCGTCATGCCCTCCGCATCGCCTTCAGCAGCATTCTCCCTCCGTACCGTCGCCTGCCGAGGTCCCTGCAGAGGATGTGGCGTCACCACTGGCGTCGTCGCCGGAAGCGTCACCAACGGCCCCCGCAGCAGTGCCGTCTCCGGTCTCACCGGCGTTGGCACCTACATTAACCCGAAGCAGCCGCGTCATCTCCAGAGTCGTCTACCACTCCACCTTCATCACCTGAGTTGGCAACAACGTTTCCTTCGGACAGACCATCACCACCACCTGAAGTATCCGTAGCCACGATCTCATTTTCGGTACCGGCGACGCTGGTATCCAGTGCCTGCGCGGTAGTATCCGTCGGAGTGGCGGCTGCATCCTCCGCCGAAGCGGCAGCAGCAGGCCCCAAACAGAGCGCGACTGTCGCGAGAAGCGCGACAGCGATCCTCGCCCCTTTCGATCGACCGGCGGCACCTTCGCCACCACCTCGACCATGCACATGTATTTTCATGAGCTTTTCCGTTCGCAAAAGCCTCGTCAACCGAAGGTCGACGCGGGTGTGGATGTTGGATATCGATTCCGGCCCGCGTGCACGACGGCACGAGTCTGCGCCTTTACAGATCCATCTCCAATTACGAAGACCCGAGTTTCGGGTCTGAGGATCGAACGTAGTTAGCTTAGGTATGCACCACCTTGCCGCGCATCCGGGCAAAATACGCAAACTTCGCAACGCATCCGCTGAACCACGGCAAGGGTACGCTTAAGCCATGTCGGTTTCGGAGCTTTCTACAAACACACAGAACTACCTCAAGGCTGTCTGGACCATCTCAGAGTGGTCAGACGCTCCGGTGACCCCATCGCTCATCGCGGAA
>JAUCCH010000014.1:0-5001 GCA_034676385.1 Leucobacter sp. | reverse complement strand
GCGCGGCAGACGGTACGCGCGAAGTGCGTCGTGCAACGGTGGCGAATTCAGCGCCCTGGGCCAGTTGCGCCGCAGCGGCGCGTAGCGCCGGCTCATCGGGCGTTTGAATCGGCTGACGAAACTCCTTGGCGCCCAAACGGGCGACGATGTCGTCGTAGCGCGCGCGGTGGCACGCTCCGTCGGCTCGACGGGTTTGACCTGCGTGGCGATGTAGGCCTCGATGGCGGCCTGGCGCTTGGCCCGCTCGATGGCGGCAAGCGTGGCCGGGGCGGTGTCGAGGCCCGCGGCCTTCAGGCGCGTTGCCACATTAACTCTTCGGCCAGCACCTGGTCGCGCAATTGCTGGTGGACTTCAGCGGTGACGGTCACGCCGCGCCGCTGAGCTTGCGCAACGACCGCTTCAAGGCTTGCGGCACACCCCACGCAGCATCCAACGCGGACCATCAACGGCGACAAACCGCACGGTTCGTTGGCCACCGCCCTGTTCCTCTGGAACGGGAGTGATCGCAAGCAGTTCGGCGCCCAACGCACCCTCAACTTCTTCGACCTGCGCACCCTGAGAGGACAGTTGCACAGCGATCTCGCCACGTACTTTGTGCCACAGGCCAGTGGTCTTCGGTGCGGAGAATGCCTGCACCTGCAGCAGTGACCCCTGGTAGTCGAGGGTTACTGCCACCACACGTTTCGCACGCTCATCAACCTCGAGCCGCAGCTGCAAGCCTTCGCGCGGTGCAACCTTGATACCGCCGAAGTCGACGTAGGGGCGAATGGTCGGCACCTCGGCCAAGTCAAATGGGCCCGCCGTCTCACGATCTTCTGGAGCGGACTTAGTTGAATCGACCTCAACGACGACCTCAATGTCAGCCAGTTCGATTTCGTCTGAACTGCTCGCAGTCACGTCACTCATTTGCATTGCTTCTTTCGTTCGCGACCCAACATCGCACACTGCGTGGGTCCTGCGTCGTATATGAAATAAATCCTAGGCGCGATCGCGCACTCCGGTCGAACCGAATCCACCTTCGCCCCGCTCGCTCTCAGGTAGTTCTTCAACTTGCACGAAGGTGGCACGCGAGACCGGCATCACGATGAGCTGAGCGATACGATCTCCAGGAGCGATCTCAAATGGCACCCTGGGATCCAGGTTAATCAACGGAACCTTAATCTCACCACGATACCCGGCATCAATAGTTCCTGGAGAGTTCACTATTGAGATGCCATGTTTGACTGCGAGCCCGCTACGCGGCACGACGAACGCGGCGTAGCCATGGGGCAAGGCAAAGCTTACGCCCGTAGATACGAGTGCACGTTCACCAGGCTCAAGTATCAAGGCTTCAGTGCTTCGTAAATCTGCACCGGCATCACCGGGCTGGGCATAGACAGGAATCTGCGCAGATTCGCCCACAATAGGAAGTTCAATGACATCGCTCACCCCGACAGGTTAGCGGATGAATGTCTAGCAGCGCTCAGGCGTTGCCACAGTGCCACACGAGATAATAGGAGCATGACCAAAGTTTCAACTTCAAGCTACCGTGAACGCCTTTGGCCTTCGCCCGGACTAATGATTGCGTTACTGCTACTTTTGCCCGCGGTATACATGGTGATGACCCCCTTGGAATCGGCCCTCGCCCTTCCCGTGGCCATCGCAGTCTATGTGCTGATTGCAGGTTCTCTCCTGCTGATGGCGCCGATCGTTCAGGTCAAAGATGGGGTACTGAGCGCGGGCCACGCAAATGTGCCGGTATCCGCACTAGGCGAGGTGCAGGTACTCGACGACGCTTCACTGCGCCGCACCATCGGGCCTGGAGCGGACGCCCGTGCTCACTTGCTCGTACGCGGATTCATCCACAAAGGGCTTCGCATCGAACTCATTGACAACGAGGATCCGACGCCCTACTGGGTGCTTACATCGCGTCGGCCGCAGCAGTTTGCTCAGGCGATCGAAGCGGCAAAAGCAGAGGTGAGCGCGTAAGCGCTCACCTCAATGCCCTAAAAGGCGATGCTTCTTAAGCTGCACATTCCCGACGCAGTGGCGTCGGCGCAGAATGCACTAGAAAGCGATGCTTTCTAGGCTGCACATTCCCGACGCAGTGGCGTCGGCGCAGAATGCACTAGAAAGCGATGCTTTCTAGGCTGCACATTCCCGACGCAGCGGCGTCGGCGCAGAATGCACTAGAAAGCGATGCTTTCTAGGCTGCACATTCTGCGCACACCGGGCCAAGCTTGCTCTCGTGATCGAGCTGTGATCGGTGTCGCACAAGGAAACAATTGACGCAAGTAAACTCGTCATCCTGTTGTGGGAGCACAACGACATCAAGCTCAATGTCAGAAAGATCGGCTCCTGCAAGTTCAAAACCGGGATTGTCTGCATCCTCGGAATCGATCGACGACGCACCCTTCGTGGGCACTCGCTCTTTCAGGGCCTCAATCGACTCTGACTCGTCCTCAGACTTACGGGGGGGCGTCGTAATCGGTAGCCATGCTCTCCTACGCTTCTATTTTCAACATAAACTCATCAACCGCGGCCATAGTTTGCCTCACGAACCCCTCTTTGCGCAAACTCAAAACCCGTGAGTTTGCTGAACGAGATACGAAGAGCCCAATAGTTCTAAGGAATTAGCGGAATAACTCACTCCGAATTTTTACAACGGGCCGCCTCAATGTGGCGGAGACACCCGACTACATGGCACGCTGGGTAAAGTGCGAAAGGGAATCAGCAATGGATGAATTGCGCGTGGTGAGACGTGAGGATCAATCACTCATACTGGCAAGTGATGCCGGTGAAGAGTTTCGGCTAATTGTCGATAGCAGCGTAATGGCTGACTTACGCCATCTCGCCCGCCAAGCGAGCGGAACCGCACGCATCAACCCGCGAGAGATTCAGTCGCTCGTACGCGCCGGAAAAACTAGGGCAGAGATCATTGATCTCACTGGTGCCGAAGAAGGCGACATCGAACGTTACGAAGAGCCCGTGCTCGCTGAACGACGGTTCCTACTCTCGAGCGCACAGAGCGTGCCCGTTCGCACCAGCCCCACTGAACAGAGCGAGGAGCAGTTTGGTGTCGTAATCGCTGAACGCCTCGTCGGGCTGATTGCCACCAGCATTACGTGGTCGTCCTGGCGCGATGAAGACGCCGGGTGGATGATCGGGTTGGACTTTGATTCCCATGGGGTCTCTCACCACGCTGTTTGGTCATTTGAGCACCGTAAGCGTCTCCTGTCCCCTTTGACACCCGACGCGGTTTCGCTCTCAAAGCAGGGGGATGTTGGTGACCGACTCATTCCAAAGCTCCGCGCGGTAGACACGGTTGACTCAGATGCTCGCTTCGATTCCGACGCATTCGACAGAGATGAACTGCAGATACTCGAAGACGATGCTGAAACAGAGCTCGCTTCGGGTCTCGCGGAAGATCATCAGATACAGGATGATACCCAGCCAGCAGCTCGACCAAGGAGTGCAGCCACCGAAGCTGCGGTACGGGCTGGACACCCCTCCACCGCTTCGATTCCTGTGATCAGCACTGAAGACGAGTTTGCGCGTCGGCGCGAGATCGACCAACGCGCCATCAAATCACCCGAGCCAGAACAGCAAGACTTGGGCCAGACCGCAGACCTACTCGATGCTCTGCGTCGACGTCGTGGAGCGCGCGAGGAGAACCATCTCGTTGCCCCCGGTGATTCTGTGGATGAAGATGACTCCGAATCAGGTGAACCCGCTCCACTCCGTGGAATTGGTGGCTGGCGAGCCGAGTCCGAGCAAGCCGTTTCCGCTCACAGTCCGGCTGAGTCTGCGACCGAACCTCCTGCTTCACCCGCGCCCAATGATCAGCAGAAGACGGCACCCGATGTGTCCGAGATACGCCCTGCGGAGCCTGCGAAACGAGGAAAAGGGCGCTCGCCCATTCCAAGCTGGGACGACATTCTTTTTGGCACGAGAAGCGAAGACGACCCGAGCTAGCGACACACGCTCAAAGCCATTCGTCTGACTCTTTGACGCCGCACAAAGCTCAGTTGAGATCTATACTGCTGAGCACAAATTAACTGTGTCGCAGCTGCGCCAATTCGCTCACAGCGCGGGCAAAACTGGAATTCTCTAAGCTGCCAGCAAGCGCCAAAGGAATACCGCGTTCCTCGTCACTGATGCTGCCGTGCTGTCCTACCATTTCGTGGACTGCGGGAGCATCATCTGTCAGCATGAATGCGTGCTGACCGCGCGCCGCAATAATGACATCGCCAATCCTGGATGCGACCTCGCCATCTATCGGCCCAAACCAGCCGTTTACTATGGCTTCCGCACGGGTGCCAACCCATGCAACTTTGCCAAGCGCTTGCTGTACGGATGCCGCGCAAGACTCTGCATCCGTTCCCTCCCGGAGGTACAGGGATCTCATGCGCGGCTCTCCCCCGATCAGTTCAACACCATCCAGCGGCACTGCGCCAGCATCGAGCAACATCCGTTTGCTCGGAGGCACGTCGACCATCCCATGATCAGCTGTCACGATCACACCCACGTCACCCGGCAATGAACGCAGCAGGTCTCGCAATGCAGCATCAAGTTGCTCTAGCCTGAGCAGCCACTTGTCGCTCTCCCAGCCCTCGCTGTGCGCCACTCTGTCCAACTCATCGACATACAGGTAGGCCAGCAGCGGTTCGCTCCCGTGCAGGAGCTTCGAGGCGAGAGCAAAGCGGTCTGCAATAGTTTGGCCTCCGTGGTACTCCGCTCCCGAGAGAATCGCTTCAGTGAGCCCACCGGTGGCATGCGCTGGCCTCCCGATCGCTACCGCTCGCGCGCCAATCACCTCGGCGAGGCCGAATAGAGGCTTGGAACGCTGCCAGTCACGGGGATCCTTTATCCCCTCCCAGTCTTTGAGCGTGGTGAGCAGGCCTAGTTCCGGGTGTCTAATCTTGTATCCGACGAGTCCGTGTGCGCCCGGCAGCGTTCCGGTGGTCAGTGTCGTGAGGGCAGCCCCCGTAGTTGACGGGATTACCGTCTCAATACGCCTCA